>NZ_JAXKVW010000003.1:45000-218242 GCF_036172515.1 Flexistipes sp. | reverse complement strand
CGTTTTAAATTCATCTGTGAGTACCTCTTTATTACAAGAGGATTCGCTACACTTACAAGATAACCACATTCCTTGCTCAAATGGGTTGCTAATCTTAAATGGTATACTCCCGTATTTTCCAGCATAAAAAGAACTTTGGAAAAATCTATTCCCTTCTCCTTCTTAACAAAATCATTAAAAAATGATTTTATCGTGTTTCTTGTCTCATAACCGGTGTGGCTCTTACCGTCATATAAGCTGATTGACAACGTTTCCTTGGATACATCAATTCCCACTACTTTCTCATAGCTCTTCATCGTAAAGCTCCTCATTTTTTTACTTGAGCTTTGCTTTCCTATACGCTATCATCGTAACACATGCAGGCTTTATGCCTAATGTTCCGTTCAGGTTTCGGAAAGCTGAAGGTGGGGACAACATTTCGAACGGTTTCGTTGAACCAATGACAATTATGTCCTTTATCACCTTCAGTGCTCTGGAACCTTATACAACTTTTTAATAGCCTGTTAAACAATTTTTCCTACTTTCTTAATATACGATGACAAAACATAATAAATTGTCTGGCATCCTCCCGAAAGAAGCCGAAGGATCTCACTCTATAATATTAATAATTTATGCAAATCTACTTATCTCAAATACTTTTAATTACCACCACTTCACGCGTTACACTTTACGCATCACGGTTTTAAAAATACTTGAAAAAACTGTTGAAGTTATTTATAATCATCCTAAACTATACTGCATTGGTAATACAATATTTTTGTGTTATAATTGTAAAAAAAGGAGGTAGTTTTATGGGAAACATTGGTGAATTTGTAAAAACAGCGGATTATAAGAACGAGAAGCATGTACCGGTTATTGAATGCCCTTCAGGTCTTAAAAAAGGTGAAGCATCCGATGTAGTGGTGAGTGTGGGAAAAGAAATTGCACACCCTAACACTACGGAACATTTTATCAGCTGGATTGCTCTGTATTTCAAACCTGAAGATGGTAACATTTACAATCTCGGCAGAGCTGAATTCCTTTCCCACGGTGAATCCGTTAAAGGTGCCAATGAAGGCCCTGCATACACAGATCCTGTGGCATGTTTCAGAGTTAAGCTCGAAGAAAAAGGAAAACTTGTTGCAGTAAGTTATTGCAACATTCACGGGCTCTGGGAAAGCGAAGTGGATGTGTCATTCTGATAACTAATGCAGGGGCATCTGTCCCCTGCTTTTATACAACACAGCCAATTGCAGCATTGTATTGATAATTTTCCAAAACATTAATCTCCTTATCCAGCAGCTCTTGCAGAAAATATTTTACGCCGTAAAGACTGACAACTCCACCGGCTCCGTATATTTCATATCTTGAAAAACGTTTTATTAAAGGCAGCAGACGTCTGGCAACGGACAAATTGACACCTGCAGATATTTCCTCAGTGGAAACACCTTCTGCAATTTTACCGACAATTTCGCTTTCGGAAAAAATTGCACAGGTACTGCTTAATTTACACGGTTTCTCCGTATAGGCAGCCATTTCATCTATATTTATACGTAAAATGTTAGCTGCATTTTCCAGAAACCTTCCTGTACTGGCGGCACATTTATCGTTCATAACAAAATCATCGATAAATCCGCCTGAAGCTTTTATCACTTTGCTGTCCTGACCGCCTATATCTATCAGTACAAAATCATCCAAACCGGTCTGTCTTCTGGCTCCCTGAAAATGAGCCTTTATTTCGGAAATGACCTCTGCATTGGAGAAATTCATAAGATTCCTGCCGTATCCGGTAGCTGTAATTTTAGAGTTAACGTTATCCAGCAAACTGTGCTCTATTTTAAGCTGGTTGGAAGAGTCCCTGCTTACATATTTTTTATAAAAATCTATTGTGTTATACTTATAAAAGCTTAACTCTCCCTCATTTTCTATGCAGATTTTTACAAATCTGCTGCCCAAATCCATGCCGGTTTTTGTCATTTTTTCCTTTCCTCAAGCATTTCTATAAATGATTCAACCCTTATTTTTGTTCTGGCGTCAACTCCGCCCGGCTCATTTCCCTCAATCGTTATCACGGGAACATCAACCTCTCGCTTGATAATCAAATCCTGCAGCTGTCTGTAGCAAAACGATTGCACATAATGAATAATACCATCCAGCTTCCGCTTTTTTATTTCACGATTAATATCTTCAATTCTGCAGGAGATATCATAAGGATAAGTGTAATCCAGATATTTTTCCACAATATCCCTCTTTTCAGAAATAATGGAAAACTGACGCTGAACCTCATTAAATGCAACATGCACACCTTTATTCTCAAGAAATTTATACAAATCTGTGAATATCGGCGGAACCCCTACAAACCCTATTCTGAGATTACTTTTTATCCTTTCTCTTCTCTCTGCTTCGTCTAAAAAAGTATCCAGATTATCTTCAAAACTCAAATAATCGCCGTTAAAATCCGTTGAGGATACAAGCCACAAATGATTTTCAAATCCGCTCACTTTATTATCAACGGTGAGTTCATCCAGCCTTTTTAACTTACTTCTGACTCCCTGTAAATTTCCCTGAAATTTCTGCACAGTATCAAGATCCGTACCAAGCTCATCAGCTAAAAGGCTCATTTCAGCTTTAAGGGAAACATAACGACTCTTGTTTTCATACGGGTAATTGAAAGTGGTAACATCTATACCTTCCGATCTGAAAATTTCGGTTAATGCATGATTATTACTGCAATCACCGCCTGTTACAGAAATAACTTTATCAACGCTGTTCTGCATAACAGAAGTATAAATACCTTTAATCCAGTTACAGGTATTCCTGGGGAGGCCTTCCTGCTCGGCAAAATCGATAAATGTGTGGGGGTTATTATCCGTTATAAAAATATTGTTAAGATCAACAGGGATAAGGTTTGCTGCAAATATTATTTCCACGGGGATAGTAGTGGTAAAGCCGACTTTTTTCATGAGATACTGAAATCTATATACCTTCTGATTTCCCTGTGGAGACCTTTGCGGTTTTTAAAATTGATATGATTGTTTTCAAAAAAGTTGTCAATTACATTGAAATCAGCTAGGTCTATCTGCCGTCCGTCCTCCAGGGCAACCCTGATAACCTTTGTTTCATCGTTTTCAGCAGTAATCTTCCCCTTTAATTTCTCATCAGATTTTAACAGTGTAACCTCAACAGTACTGCCGTTTTTCTCAAAATCGGCCTCATACCAGTTCATGTTGGAAAATACAGCCATCCATTTTGGTTCCATAACTAACCCTTTATAACACATATTGGTTTAATTCTCGCCGTTTTTTCGGCAATTTTCAGATTATGCACCACATCAACAACGTTTGCAACATCTTTGTATGCATCCGGCATCTCTTCCTTGAGTGTTTTTTTACCTCTGCTCATCACATAAATATTTTTAACCTTTAACTCCATTGCAATATTACGATCTCCGGCAGTTTTGACTGCTTTTTTGCGGCTCAGTACCCTGCCGGCGCCGTGGCAGGCCGAGTTAAAAGAAAGTTCCGGAGCATTTTTTGCACCCGAAAGGATATAGGAATATCTGCCCATATCACCCGGAATAATCACAGGCTGACCGGCTTTTTTAAGATGCTCCGGCAAATCCTTATGACCGGGAGGCAAAGCTCTGGTAGCTCCCTTCCTGTGTACATATATTTCACAGTTTTTAGATTTTAAATCAAAAAACTCTTTTTTTACTATATTATGAGCCACATCATAAATAAGCCTGTAATTTAAATTTTCCGGTTTTACTTTGAAATAATCCGCAACTGCTGAAACTGCCAGATTCATAAGGATTTGTCTGTTAGCCCATGCAAAATTGGCAGCACACGCCATGGCAGAAAGATATTTTCTTGATTCATCACTGTCAACAGGTGCACAACTCAGCTGCTTATCGGGAACACTAATTTTATATTTTTCAAGTGCCCTTTCGAAAATCTTGAGAAAATCGGTACAAATCTGATGACCAAGCCCGCGGGAGCCAGAATGAATCATCAGTGTTAATTTTCCTTCTTCAAGCCCCCAAAATTTTGCCGTTTCATTATCAAAAATTTCATCCACTAATCCAATCTCAAGGAAATGATTCCCGCTCCCCAGAGTTCCGCATTGATCTGAACCCCTCTCAATAGCTCTTTCTGAGACCTGCGACGGGTCTGCTCCGGAGAGGCATCCGAAGGATTCAGTGTTGTACAGGTCAGATTCGTTACCGTAGCCACTATTCACTGCCCACTTTGAGCCTTCCTGCAGCAGCTTTGTCATTTCTTTATTTGAAAGCTTTATATTTCCACCCTCACCCACTCCGCATGGAATCTTTTTATATAAATGCTTCACGAGAGACTCAGGGTTTTTAAGTTCCGATTTGTTAATATCAAATGTAATCAGTCTGACACCGCAGTTTATATCAAACCCGACACCCCCCGGCGTGATTACGCCTTTGTCGGCATAAACAGGAAGCACTCCGCCGATAGGAAGGCCGTAACCGTAATGAATATCGGGCATAGCATACACTCCGTTGGCTATACCGGGGAGCATTGCGGCATTCTTCAGTTGTGTAAGGCTTTGATCATTCTCTATATCTTCCATCATCATATCTGATGCATATAAGAATGCCGGTACATTCATTTCAGGATAATCATCTCTGGAAATTTTATATACATTCGCCCGTATTTTGTTTATCTTCACATTTACCTCAATTTTAAAATACTTCTACCATACAGTTTTGGTTTTGGCTCCGTCCACAAGAAGCGTAACACCGCTAATATAACTTGAAGCATCGGACAGTAAAAAAGCACCGGCTCTGCCTATTTCATCCGTTGTGCCATATCTTCTTAATGGAATGGAGGACATTTCATTTTTCTTATGTTTTTCCAGTGGGATATTCAGCATTTTTGAGTTTATTTCATCAAGGTGCTTTACCCTTTCCGTGTCTATTCTTCCCGGTACTAAATTGTTGAAACGGATATTTTCCGGACCGAATTCTACAGATAGACTTTTCATCAAGCTGGTTACACCGGATCGCATAACGTTTGACAGCAGCAGTGACTCTATAGGCTCTTTTACGGATGAGGAGGTCACGGACAAAACAGATCCCTTACCTTTTTCTCTCATTTTAGGCAGTACAGCCTTTATCATCCTCACAGCGCTCATAAGCGTTAGTTCAAATGCACTCTGCCAGTCTGAGTCGTAAAAATCCAGAAACTTTCCGGCAGGAGGGCCGCCGGCATTTACAAGCAAACCATCGGGGTCTCCCAATTTTGCCGTTCCGAATTCTACCCACTCCTTTATGGATCTGGCATCCGAAGCATCCAGAAAATGACCGACAACTCTGCCCTTTCCCAACTTATTCAATTCAGAAACACTTTTATCAACCTGCTCTTCATTTCTGCTGCCTATTAAAACATCCGCATCTTCCTCAGCCAAAGCTTTTGCCACACCTAAACCGATACCCTTTGATGATGCTGCCACAAACATTGCTTTGCCCTTTAGCCCAAGATCCATGGTTATACCCCTGTATTTTAGTATATTGAGCCCCTTGAATAAGTACCCCACCCAACCTCCCCTAATTTAGGGGAGGAGCTTTATCTCCCCTCCTATCAAAGAGTTAGGAGGGGATTAAGGGGTGGTAAAATTTATAAGAATACATTATTCAAAGGTCTCATATTTTTAAATATTTTACAAAATATCAATTTTACAAGTAGAAATCCGTTAAAAACATTAAATAGAAATCAGAAAACGATTAGATTATCGAAAGTATTTCTTCGGCGGCCTTCTTGGATGGATCGATTCGATCAAATTTACTGCTGATATTTTCTATATCTTTTTTAAACTTATCGTAATTATTAAGAATCATCTCAGTTTTGTTAATAATATTTTCTGCATTCATATCGCTCTGCAGTAATTCAGGAATAATTTCTCTGCCTTCAATGATATTAGGCAGTCCGGCATATTTTGTTTTTACCAGCATTTTGCCGATAAACCAGCTTAACGACCCAACTTTATACAACAAAATCATCGGCGTTTGATTTAAAGAAGTTTCCAAAGTTGCAGTCCCGGAGCAAACCCATGCAAGCTTGGAATATTTCATCACATCATAAGTACAGTTTTCTGCCATTTTGACTTTAGTGTTATCTGTATACTCTGCAATTACATTGGCATTCACACCGGCCGCCTTCGCAACAACAAATTCAAAATTATCTGCAAAATGTTCAGAGGCCTTAATCATTTCCGGCAACAATCCGGAAATTTCCCGTTTCCTGCTACCGGGCAATAGCCCGATAATCTCTTTATTTCCATCTAATGAGAGATATTTACAAAATTCGCTTCTGTTTGCAAATGTGTACTTCATATTGTCCACTACAGGATTGCCCACATAGGTCGCATCTATACCTTCCCGCTTAAATAGTTCTTCCTCAAAAGGGAGAATGCATAAGACTTTATCAATATATTTTTTTATTTTGTGTACCCTTGAATAATGCCACGCCCAGACCTGGGGAGCTATGTAGTAAACTACTTTACAATTTTTCGCATGTGCTTTTTTGGCAAACCTCAGATTAAAGCCGGGATAATCAACCAGTATAACCAAATCCGGTTTAACTTCATCGAGCTTTTCTTCAAGTGTTTTGAACATTCTGTAAATGAAGGGGATATTTGAAACGATATCATCCAGACCGATAATCGTCATTTGGTCTGTTCTGAAATACTGCTCCTGACCCAGTGATTTGAGGTTATCCCCGCCGGTACCGTATAAAGAAACATCCGCCAGCTTCTGCAGCTGACGGATGAGATTACTTCCGTGAATATCGCCGGACTCTTCGCCGGCAATCATAAAAACTTTCATTTATGCACAGCCGTCAACCACTGACTCGAATGATGAGATGGAATCCCCCTCACTTACAAATCCACATTCATAAACAAACGTTATAATGATTAATGCTAACATAAAATGCTTCATAATACTCTCCTCCTAAATAACTATTCAACCACTCTCGGGGTTATAAAAACCATTAATTCTTTTTTATCAACGATCTTTTGTTTAGACTTAAACAGCCACCCTAAGAACGGAATATTTTGTAAAAACGGTACACCCTGCACCGTGCTTGTTTCCGAATTTTCATAAATGCCGCCTATAACGGTTGTCTCACCATTTTCAAGCAAGACTTGAGTGGAAGCCTTCTTTTCTTCAGTAGTTGCAGTATTTGCAGTAACCTGCCCCAATGTACTTTTTTCAACCTCTATGTTTAAAAAAATCATGTTATTCGGTGTGATCTGGGGAGTAATATTAAGTTTTATACCCACATCCACTTCTTCAGTTTCTGTATTATCCCCGGTGGGAACGATTATAGCTGTGCTCCCGCTTTTGATTTCAGCTTCCTGGTTGTTCAAGGTAGTTATTCTTGGGCTGGATACTGTTTTAACTTTATTCTGAGTTTCAAGCGCGGATAAAGCAACATCCAGATTAAAAGTATTTGCTACATTTCCGAGGCTAAGGGCTAAAGCTCCTGCAGGATTCCCCACAGGTAAATTAACCAAATATCCGCTTCCACTCGGACCCGTTGCTGCTGTATTGCCTTCTACATTAATTGTATTAGGAAAATTTGCGGTGGTTGCAGATTGGTTATAATTACCGCCCCACTGGATACCAATATTCAGGTTGTTTGTGTCAAAAACTTCAACAATACGGGCCTCGATCTCCACCTGCGGTATAGGCTTATCAAGTTTCGCCAAAAGTTCTTTCGCCCTCTTAATCCCGGACTTAGTATCTGAAATAATAAAACTGTTAGTCCTGCTTTCTACCTGTATTTTGCCTCTCTCAGAAAGGACACTTGAAATTATTCCTTTGTACTCTGACGCATTGGAATAGTTTACAGACACTATTTCCGTATGGATAGGCTCAAATTTCTGTTGTTCTTTCTCCTGCTGTTTTGCATCAAGTTTAGCCTGTTGCATCTGCTGATAGCGTTCTTTGGTAACCACCCACGTAATATTATTTTCTTTAACTTCCATCAGATTGCTTTCTTTATATATCATCTCAAGGGCATTTCTGTAGTCCACTTTATCCAGATAGAGAGTTACTGTTCCCTGAACGTTTTTGCCGAAAACGAGATTCTCCGCCCTTCCGTAATAAACGAGTCTGATTGCCTCTTTAACATCCATATTTTTAATATTGATACTGATGAGGTCTTCTTTCTTAGTCTCTTTCTTTGATTTTTCCGCTGATTCAACTGGCTTAGCTTGCTCTTTCATCGTTATATCGGCTTTTGAAAACTTACTAAAGCTGCCGGTTATAAGTATGCCTTCGGGCATTTTATCAACTTTTGCGTAAATATCTCCATTGGGTTCAACAATCAAAGATGTTTTCCCGTTTATCTCCAAAACCTTTACTTTCTTAAAAGGCTGATTATCAAAAGCCACTACATTCTTAACTGAGTTTAAAAGTTTTAGCGGGGCATCAAAAGTAAGCACAAGATTGCCATCGATAACCTTTTTAGTGAAAGGTACGTCATTTGTCAGCTTTAATACAATACTTTGGTAATTGTTTACAAAAATATTGTCCATTGAAACAATATACTTTGCTTCCTCGGGTACTTCTGAAATATTGTTTGAAACTACAAGATGGTTGCCATCTTGTCCCGCAAAAATAGGCATGGATTTGGTGATTTCAAAAATAAATCTCACTTTCTGAGGTGGGTAATAACTGCCGACTTTAACGGATTCGATTAAGCCTTTCCCCGGATAAGCATCCCTGGCAAGTTCACTCTTCACTCCAAAAAGATCCAGGTAAAATTTACCGTCATCAAGATAACCGTAATCATATCTGACTATACCATCTACACCAATATTAACGAGAAGATCTGATCCGCTTGACAGATTGTTATAACTTTCCACGTAATTTGCCACTGTATGTTCGGATACATTTATACTTCCGGTATCCAAGCCGCTTTTGCCAATAACTTTTGTTTCCGATAAAGGTTTAAAATTTACTGTCAGCTGCCGGGCACTTTCATTGAAAGAATAGCTGACATCCTGTTTCAGCTTTACTTCTATCGTGGCGAAATTAGCAGAGGGTATAAGACTTACATTTTCAACTATACCGGCTGAATAATTATATGCCATCAGATCAGCTGAAAAATCTGCACTTTCCACCATTGCAATTATCTTATATGGCGTTTTTGAGTAATATGTATTAAATAAAGCCTCGCCGTCTGTGGCAATATTCATTTCATAGGTGTTATTATTTTTATCGACAGAAATGTTCGTAACGGAAATTTTTTGTGTGTCCTCATCAGCAGTCTTAACCGGTTTCTGAGCACACGATACCAGCAGAACAAGCATAATAAAAACGGAGAGCAGCTTGAGGAGATAAGGTATATGCAAAGCTCCCCGGCTAATATCTTTATAAGTGATTGGCGAATTTATTTTTCTACTGATAGTGGATTTCATATTACTTCCTCCTTAGGCTCCAATGTTAATTCTTTGATAACACTACGAACATTTCCAAAAATATCCTGTTCTCTTTGCCTTATACGCATTTTATTTCCGGAGATGTCAATAATTACACCTCCGTTTTTACCGATTCTATCGCCCGTTTTAACATAATATGTATTTCCTTCGGCATTGAGCACACCTATTACTCCTACATCTCCCTGCAATGTGCCTACCAGAGATATCTTTTCTAACGTAACATTCCTTAACGGATTAGCTGAGACTCCTTCCTCGAGTTGAGATTCTTTGTATATTTCGACAACTGACCTAAACGGATTCTTCTGGAACGTATATTCCAAAGGCACATATTTGTCAGCAAAAAGCCTCTTAAGCTCTTTGCCCTGCTCTTGAATATTACTCACATCAACCTTAACAGGCTTAACTGGCTCTTCTTTTCTCGGCGTGAATTCTGTTTTTTCAGAAAAACCGGGGATCATATCGCATGCTGCGAACAAAAGCACAATAAGCAATATAAAACAATAAACCAAATATTTGTTTAACATACATGGCCCCTTTAATAAATTACGGTATAATATACGCATCATCAATTCCCCTTCGGGACATTAAACATATACGAATTCAAACCCAAATTAACATTTAAAACAATTTCTCCTTCTTTATCTTTTATCCCTTTTATCTGCATACTCCTCAAATTTATAATTTTATCAAGATAATTCATTCTGTATAAAAAGCTTATTAACTCCACATACCCTGCTTCAACATTCATATTAAAATTAACTGATGAATGGAAATTATCTATCCGATTCAACCCAGCAGGCTGAAAAAGCAGAACCTTAACTCCGTTTTTCTCAGCCAGTCCTACAATTTGATCATACAGCTCATTATAGCTCCTTTCATTTGGCAGAACCTCCAATACCATGTTAAATTGTTTATTTAGCAGCTCAACTTCCCTTTTAAACTGGTCGTAACTTAAAGCAATCGGCTTCAGTCTTGAAACCTTAAGACTTAGCGAATCATACTGCTGTTTAAGCTGCGTAATTTTTTCCACCCTGGGCTGATACATAAAATAATAAAATAAAGCAACCAGGATAACTATTACTAATACTTCAACAATAATTCTGTATCGTAGTGGAACCTTTTCTAAAAAACGCATAATCACGCCCCACCCAAACGAACATCAGCGGTAATACTGAAGTCATTTATATCTATATTTTCTACCGTCTTTTTTCTTACGACCTGCAGATTAACATTTGTAAAAATTTTTGATTCATACAGATTAACAATAAATTCGTTTACCGAGGCTGTTCTCAAAGATGAACCGGATACATTGATACTGTTGCCGTCAAAACTGATAGAGCCTACCCAGACATCCTCCGGCATAGCCTTCTCAAAAACGGTTAAAATTTTATAGTAACCTTTTTGATCCTGTTTTAATTTCTTTACAATGTCAATTTTGCTTTGCAGTTCCTGTTTCTGTTGTTTAAAAGCATCAACTTCTCTTTTCACCTGTTGTAATTCTCTGTACTCTCTGTTCAACTTATCAATTTCTGTTTGAATCAGCTGGGCTTTACTGTTAAGTCCTTGTACAATGAGATTAAAACTAAAAACCAAAGCTACGACAATTATAAAAAACAATAGTAGCTCAAAATATACAGGACGAAATTTTTTCTTTTTACTTAGTAATAAATTAATTTTTATCATTTGTCACCCGCCTTTCGTAAAGCAAGCCCTACTGCAACGTTAAATAAGTACATATTCTGATTAAGGTAATCTAGATCCACTTTCTTATCCACTTCAATATTGGTAAAGGGGTTGAAATAGTTCACATCCAGAGAGGTTTGCTTGCTTATATTTTCTTTGACATTGTACAGATTGGAGCCTCCGCCGCAAATATAACATTTTAATACATTCTGGTGGCTACTGGTATAAAACATATCGAAAGTATTTTTAACTTCTGCGGCAAGCTGACTGCCGAACTCATCAAAAACACCCTGCAATTCCTCATTAAACTCCACCGCCTCTGCATCCCTTAGCAAAGTAGTGGCTTCTCTTTCGTTGACATTTAATCTCTGCTGAATAAGCTCGATACAGTCTTTCACTCCAAAGTTTGTTTCCCTGGAAAACTCGTACAAACCGTTCTTGACAAACAAAATGAGCATAGAAGAATGACCTATATTTATAATTGAAGTAATGTCGCTGTCTGTTCCATAACCCATTTCAAAAGCATTTATTAGTGAAAAGACTTCCAAATCAATCAACTCGGGTTTTAGTTTTGCTGATTCCAGAACGCTTATCATATCAGCTATCAAATCCTTCCTTGCAACTGCCAGCAAAACATCCGCCTGATCAACCTCCTGATCTTTGTTTAATATTTGATAGTCTATATTTACTTCATTTATATCCATTTGAATGTACTGTTCAGCTTCCCATCTAAAAACTTCATCGAAATTTTTAGCATCTATAGATGCTACAGTGAGGCGTTTGGCAATAACTGCATTCCCCTTGAGGGCACCCGCAACTCTCTTATGGGAAAATTTGTTGTTTTTGAAAATCTCCACTATCGAATTGACCAGTTCGCCATAATCAACGATTGTTCCTTCTGATATAACATCTGCAGGCAATTCCTTATGAGTGATATTGCTTAGAATATAGCCGTCTTTCTTGCTTTTCAGTTCCAATACTTTTACAGAGTTGCTCCCTATATCAACACCGATGAGATTTTCTTTTTTACCAAACATGACAACTCCTAAATATGCAATTTTCTATAAAAACAGCTCCGTCTCCCGGTATGACATGCAGGTCCTTTCTGTTCTACCAGGTAAAGGAGACAATCTCCATCGCAGTCCAGATATACTTCCCTTACTAATTGAATATTACCAGAACTTTCACCTTTTTGCCAAATTTTTTTTCTGCTTCTGCTGTAGTAATGTGCATAACCCGTTTCCTTAGTTAACTTTAAAGCCTCTTCGTTAACATAAGCCTGCATAAGAACTTCTTTATTATCAGCATCCTGCACTACCACAGGCAGCAACCCGTTCATTTTTTTCCAATCAATCAACGTTATCTCCTTTTATATTAACAAAATATTAAATAATCTGCAAATAAACTTATATAAATTATTTTTTCAGATAATTCTGAAAAAGCTCTTCAAACACCCTTTTTTCTTCCTCTTTGGTTAATTTAAGTCCTCTCATCTTCATTCCATGAACCAGCTTTCTCCACTCTTCTCTGGTTCTCTTTTTCTGATAAATTCTTTCCGTTGAATGACAGGTGCCGCAATGTTCTTCAATGACCTTATTTCTCTCGTAATCGGCACAACCTATCAATGTAAAAAAACTAACAAATACGAGGCAAAAGCTCACCAACCGGCATCTCGACATTTCTGATTCCCCCTATAGGTGTCTTAAGCATTACTTTATTTTCGCTGCATACTTCTCCTATCAAGGCAGCATCTGCCCCCACCTTAACACTTTTAATTTTATCAAGAATTTTAGAAGACAAGGCTGATTCAACTATCAGAAGAGCTGCACCTTCATTGGCAACACTCAACGGGTCAAATCCCAAAAACTCGCAGAGATACTTCACATCCTCCCGCATAGGAATTTCATCTTCATCAACCAAAAAACCGAGGCCGGTCTTATCAGATATTTCATTCAGCACTGCTGCTACACCCCCTCTTGTAGCGTCCCGGGCGAATTTAATCCCTTTATAGCCTGATACCTCAAAAAGCGGATTTAAATCTGCACAATCCGATTCAATTTCACTATCGATATTGAGCCCCTCCCTTTTTGATATAATACACATTCCGTGTCTCGCTATATCCGAAGTTAATATAATTTTGTCGCCGGTTTTTATTTTACCGTAGTCGTTAAGTTTCTTTTTTAAAACCCCAATGCCGGCGGTATTTACAAGTGGGGATTTCAGCCCCGAAGCAGAGATTACCTTTGTATCTCCGCACACTATCTGTACACCTGCCTCCTCGGCGGCAGCTCCGGCAGATGCAACAATTTTCTCCGTATCTGAAAATTTGTACCCTTCGGGAACAATTAGTGAAAATGATAAAAATTTCGGTTTGGCGCCGGAGACCGATAAATCATTGCAGGTTCCGTATACTGCCAGTTTACCGATATCACCGCCGGGGAAAAACTCCGGTTCCACAACGAACGAATCAGTGCTGAATGACAATTCTCCGTTTATATCCAGGTATGCGGCATCACCCAAATTTTCAAGAATACTATTACCAAAGTATTTGCAGATAATATCTTTGACAAAATCGTTTGTAGACTTTCCTCCGCTTCCCAGAGCCGAGGTTATTTTTTTATCTTCCATTTTTATTCAGCATCCTTCAAAACATTCTCAATTAAATTTATAGTATGCAGAACATGCTCCTTCAGACGAAACCATACAGGGCCCTACCGGATTTTCCGGATTACACTGCAAACTGAATAAAGGGCACAGATTTGGTTTTATATGCCCCTTCAGAACATCACCGCATCTGCACCCTTTCTTTTCACTAACCTGAGGTACTCTCACATTAAATTTCTCTAATGAGTTGAAAAGACTGAATTCTTCTTTTAAACCTAAACCGCTGTCTTCCAACTCTCCAAGGCCTCTCCATACAGCGGAACAGGGCTCAAATACAGTATCCATTATTTGAACGGCTTTCCGGTTTCCATTATCACTTACAACACGTGAATAATTATTATATACGCAATAATCTCCACTGTTTACCTGTCTGATAATCTGCAATATTGAGGAAAGGATGTCCAAAGGTTCAAAACCTGTAATTACAGCTGCCTTCCCCTTCTGTGCCAAAGGCTGATAAATGTTCTTGCCGGTTACCACTGAGACGTGTCCGGGGCATAAAAACCCGTTTATATCAAGTTTAGGATCATCCAGAAGATAACCCAAAACTTCGGGCATGGTTTTGCAGTAAGGAAGTATGGAGAAATTATTTAGTCCCATATTTTTTGCTTCAAGCACTGCCGAAGCGATTGCAGGTGCAGTTGTCTCAAAACCTATACCTACAAAAACGAATTCACGGTCAGGCTCTCTGGCTGCAGTTTTTACTGCATCCAGCGGGGAAAGCATCACACGGATATCTTTTCCTTCTGAGCGTAAATTAATAAGATTTTCACCACTTGAGCCGGGAACTTTCATTAAATCACCAAATGTCAGAAGTGACACATTATTATTTTTAACAATTTGAAAAATGGCATCTATTTCCCCCTGTGATGTTACGCAGACAGGACAGCCGGGGCCTGATATTAGCGACACATTTTCCGGCAGTACGCTCCTTATACCATATTTGAAGATGGATACAGTGTGAGTTCCGCAAACTTCCATGATTGTATATCCGGATTCTGAAGAAGATTCTTCTTCTATTTTTTTAATTAACCGTCGGGAGATCTCCGAATTGCGAAAATCAGTAATCAATTTCATCCGCTATCTCCATAATAGTTTCAAGAGTCTTTCTGGCTTCTTCAGGATCCATTTTGGAAATGGCAAATCCGACATGCACCATAACATAATCACCAATGCGGACTTCTTCAGGAAGCATCATCAAAGATACTTCTCTTTTTGTACCGCCTATATCCACAACAGCTGAAAACTCATCTTTCTCAATAATTTCCCCGGGAAGTCCCAGACACATATTTCACCCCGCTCTATAGTAACGCTTTCTGTTTATAATACAAATTAAAATACCTGAAAAAAACCCCCCAATATGAGCCCACCATGCTATTCCTCCTCCTGACGCAACAGCAGCCTGAGTGGAACCGCTTATGAACTGAATAAAAAACCATACCCCCAAAAAAATTATCGCCGGTATATCCACTATTGTAATGAAAAATATAAAAATTACCAGTGTCTTGACAGTGGCATGGGGATATCGGATAAAATAGTAGCCCATTACGCCCGCAACTGCTCCGCTTGCACCTATGGTGGGGATTCCGGAATTGGAAAACATAATAACCTGAGTTATTGCAGCTGCAAGTCCAAACATAATATACACGAACAAGTATTTTACATGCCCCAGGTCATCTTCTACATTGTCACCGAAAATAAACAAAAAATACATGTTACTTATCAAATGAAACCAGCCTCCGTGCAAAAACATCGAGGTGAAAAACGGATAAATTTTTTCAATGGCAGGCACAATTTCAAATGGAGCAAAAACTTTCAGAGGTATTAGACCATATTCAAAAATAAAATACCTCATTTCACTGCCCAGTGAAAGCTGATAGAAGAATATTGCAATGTTAAAAATTATAAGGAATGTGTTAATGTACGGTTTTCGCAAGGCTTTGATTGAATCGCTTATCGGGAACAATTGCCACCCTTCTTCTTTTTAAACAATTCTAATGACTTAAATGATATTTTACAATAAAAAAAGCGACCCCGCAGGGTCGCTTTTGAGTTATTTATGGCAGGTGTTACAACTGGTTCCCCTCGGAACTCTCTCTTCCTTATGGCATGGAAAACACAATTCCTGGTGGAATGAATTATTTATTCCAGAAAATTTTGTAAGATCTGCCTTAAGGGTTCCAGATTCTGGTTTATCGTGACATTCAGAGCACTCAAAATTCTGATAGTGCATCTTATGATCAAAGATAACAGGTTTCTTCGTTGTTTCAATGTTGTGCCTTTCGGCAAGATTAATTGTTTCAGGAGCAATCGCTACAAGCTCAGGCGGATTTGAAACCTTCTTCTCTTCTTTTTCAGCTTTTTCTTCCTCTTCTCCGCCGCCGATCATTTCGCCTTCTTCTTTACGCTCAATCAGACTTTTATAACCGCCTTTTGCACTTTCCTCGTCATAATTGTGGATTTTTTCGATAAGAGCTTCCGCTTTATCCATCATCATGGAAAAATAATCGGGGTTGTGCACTCCGGATGATCCGTCCATCTGCATTGCTCTGACCAATCTCTTAAGATCAAGGAAAAGATCTCTCTTTCCTTCCGGCATTTCAAGCCTTTCGTGGAAAAGCTCTTTATAATCTTCCTCAATTTTGCTCAGACGGCTTTCAAAAGTATCCTGGAACATAACCATCAAGTCACCATATGATGAATCGTGGCATTGCACGCAGGTTTCTGTTGTGGGTCTCGCATAAGGGTCTGTGTGACAGTCTGTACATGCAAGACTTTCCATATACCACTTGAGATTTTCAACACCCTGTTCTTTTGCAAACGTACCCGCCTGAATATCCACCTGAAGCTTATGGCATTCTGCACATTCCATATTTTCAGGAGCGGAAATGTTCGGATTCTCTTCCCTCTCATTATGATGGCATTCAAAACAAGTGGCCATTTTAGGCAGGTTGTGAAGCTCGCCCTTGTGGGCAACACCAAGGTGACAATCTACACAATTCAGGCCAACTTCTTCAATATGGAATTTGTGATTGGGTTTTACACCCACATCAACACCTTCATCCATAATATCAGGTCTTCCGAATGATTTTCTGAAACCGGGGTTATGTACCGAATCAATAAGACGAAAATCTATACCAACATTCATCAATCTGTTATTCCAATGCTTTTTATTCACACTGTCCGTATGACAGTGCATGCATGTTTCATTAGGAACCAATTCAGCGGCATATTCCTTATCAGTTGCCCCTTTCATGAGAATTTCCATTTTATGTTCCTGGGATTTGAAAAATTCACCATACAGATCTTTCAAACCACCCACCTTAGCTTCCATATATCCGATAATTCCCGGGTCACCGTGACAGTCCAAACACTCCACTTCAGCTGTGGCATGAAGACTCTTCTCCCAGGTATAATATTCTCCGAGCGGCCCCACTTTTTCCGCGGGATGGCAGTTTTGACAAAATTCAGGCTCCGAAGTATAGTGTAGAACCTCAACATTGGCAAAAGTAAATCCTACAATAATTACAATAATAATAGCTACAAATAAAACAGGATCTTTTCTGGTGAAATCTTTCAGTTTCTGCCACATAGTATCCTCCATAAAAAAAGGAAGGGGAGAAATCTCCCCTAAAGATTGTTATACTACAAAAAGAAGTATCAAACTGACAACAAGTGCATAAATTGCCAAAGACTCGATCATAGCAAGACCGATGATCATAGGAGTAATGATTTTACCTGATGCACCGGGATTTCTGGATATACCTTCAACAGCTTTAGCTGTGGCATTACCCTGACCTATACCGGTACCATGTGCAGCAATTCCAATACCAAGGCCTGCACCAAGATAAATTGCCCACTCAGCAGATGATGCACCACCATCAGCAGCAAAAGCGCTTGCTGAAAATGCTCCTATGATCAACGCCACGTTGATCAGAATACGTAATACTTTAGACATACTACTACCTCCTGCGGTTTATGTTGCTTAATGTGCTTCTTCAAGAGCACCACTAATATAAATCATTGTTAACATCATAAAAACATATGTCTGCAAAACGGCTACAAAGATGCCGAGAAAATATATGGGCAGAGGCACCAGAAATGGTACAAGCATAAAAAGAACCATAAGCAGCACTTCTTTACCAAAAATGTTTCCAAAAAGCCTCACAGAAAGGGATACAGGTCTTGAAATATGACCTATAACTTCAATTATTATCATTAGAGGGGAAAGCCACAAAATTGGCCCCATAAAATGCTTAATATACCCAGCGCCGTGTCTTTTAATGCCTATAAAATTATACGTAACAAACACTATTAACGCCGGGGCAAGTGTAGTGTTGAGATTTGCAGTGGGAGAACTGAAACCCGGGACTAAACCCAGTACATTCGAAAAAAGCACATATAATCCTATGGCAAAAACCAAAGGGAAATAAGGTTTTCCGTCTTTACCCATAATGTCCATACACATATCATAAACGCCGTTAACTGCCAGTTCTATAGCGTTTTGGCTTCTATCAGGCACCATTTTGTTTTTCCTTGAAACAATAAGTCCGATTGCCAGTGATATAAGAATTACTACAAAAGTCATCAGAACATGAAGATATTTGGCAGTAATTTCATGCGGTAAAAAGGAAAAAATATTAAGTGGGTGTTCCATCAGTATCCCTCCTGAGTTCTAATATTCCACCTACGGGTATAGATATTGCATTTATCAGTAAACCGGTAAGCAAGCCTATATAGCTCACTTCAAAATTCTTAAAAAAAGCAAAAAGCAGTATCCCTGTCAGCAAAAGTCTGAACTGAGAATTAAAAACCAAAGCCTTTGCATATCCACCGTTAAGTGTGCTCTTCAGTTTAAACGCAAGTCCTATAAAATTGCCAAACGAAACAGCCCAGCCTGCTGCAAGGCTTAACGCAAAAGTACCGCTGTAGAAAATCTTGAATACTGTATACAAAATCACAAAAAAAATCAATGAGATTATTACGATTTTTTTAATTCTCATCGTCTTTATCGTTTTTATCATATATATCCGTCTTCTTTAAGAAATAAAAAACATTTTTAAAACCTGCTATTATTCCCAAAATCATAAAAATAAGTGTCAGCCAGGGTTTGGTACCAAAATATTTATCGAGATACACACCCATAAGGGTTCCCACAACAATGGCAAGCACCATGGAAATACCTATGGTACTTGCGTTAAGCCATTGTCTGGAATTTTTATCAAACTTTCCTTTACTCATCAATATCCCTTTCTCAGCGTTATCTTGAAGCAAGCCCGTAAGCATTATCTATATCTATCGTAAAAGCAACACCTGTACCTGGCTCATCGAAATTGATAATTTTATCCAGCCCGCTCATAAAATCTTCCAGAAGCTCATTCTCCACTGTGGTAAAAACAACCTTATTGGATGCCTTACTGCCAACCATGAGCTCTTTAAAAGCAGCAAATATAGGAATATCATATGTAAGAATCTTGCCCATACCTACCGAATCCATTACTGTACCGCCCTTCACATCTTTTTCCACGAAGTATTCAATAACCTCCTCCAAAAGATCGGTTTTGTTCAGCACAATAAGGACTAGCTTCATCTTAATCTTCTATAAATCTTTAAGCGCATTGTAATGTGCTTTAATAGTGTACTCAATATCTTCATCAGAATGTTTATCGGATACAAAAGTAGCCTCAAATTGACTGGGAGCTATCGTAATCCCCTGTTTCAACATCCCGTGGAAAAACTTCGCAAACTTATCCGTATCGCTGGATGTAGCCTCTTTAAAACTGGTGACTTCACCTTCTTTGAAAAACAAACAACCCATAGACTCTATAGTATTGAAAGCATAATTCACATTGAGTTTTCTGCAATTATCACGCATTCCCTGCCAAAGTTTTTCCGATTTCTCAGCTAAGTTTTTATGAAATCCGGGAGCGCAGACTTTATCAAGAGTAGCCAGACCTGCAGCCATAGCCAATGGATTTCCGCTCAGCGTCCCGGCCTGAGTAACTGGTCCGGTGGGAGAAACCATCTCCATAATTTCCTTCTTGCCGCCATAGGCACCAACAGGAAGACCTCCTCCTATAATTTTACCCATCGTTGTAAGGTCAGCATCAACACCAAAATATTCACCTGCCCCGCCGGGAGCAAGTCTGAAGCCTGTTATTACTTCATCAAAAATAAGCAGGATACCTTCATTTTTACAAAATTCTTCCAAATCTTTCAAAAAACCGTCTTTTGGCAGTACAACACCCATATTGCCGGCCACTGGCTCCACAATAACTGCAGCAACTTCCCCTTTATTTTCTTTCACCAGCTTTTTAACTGAATCGAGATTATTATACTCAGCCACCAATGTATTTTTTGCATAATCATCCGGAACACCAGGGCTGCTGGGCTGACCGAAAGTCAGTGCCGCACTGCCGGCTTTAACAAGCAGACCGTCTGAATGACCGTGATAACATCCTTCAAATTTTATTATTTTATCCTTTTCGGTATATGCCCTTGCCACTCTGATTGCCGACATTACTGCTTCAGTGCCTGAGTTCACCATGCGGACCATATCCATAGACGGAACATTTTCCACAACTTTTTTTGCAAGTTTCAGCTCCAGCTCAGTGGGGGCACCAAAACTCGTACCATTTTTGGCAGCATTGACCACGGCATTAACCACATCCTCGTCTGCATGGCCTAAAATCAAAGGACCCCATGAGCAGATATAGTCAAGGTATTCTTTATCATTGATATCATACACTTTAGAACCATGAGCTCTTTTGATAAAAACCGGATCTCCACCAACAGAACCAAAAGCCCTTACCGGACTGTTTACACCGCCCGGTATATATTTTTTGGATTCTTCAAAAAGATTCATACTTCCCCCTTTTCTAATTTTTCCAGCTCATCATACTTATAAATTAATTCTTCTTCAAGAGAATCTATATTTTTATTCACCTCGGCCAGACGTTCCCATTCCGTTTCCAGTTCGTTTCTTTCCGAATAAAGCTCTTCCAGCTGATCTTCTATCTCCAGGATCATCTCTTTAGCCTGATCCACTTTAAAATTGTTAACCCGTTTCTTTTTAACACTAATATTTTTACTCTCTCGTTTTTTCTTATCATTAACAGACTGATACTGCAAAGAATACTTTTCAATAATATTATCAATACTGCCATAATCCTCAAAAATGCCTGTATCTTTAAATACTATATATTTATCTGCGATACCTTCCAGAAAGTATCTGTCATGGGAAACAAGCAAAACTGCACCGGAAAACCTCAACAGTGCTTCCTTCAGAGCTTTTACACCCTCAATGTCCAGATGGTTGGTAGGCTCATCAAGTATAAGAAAGTTGGCACCTTTTAAAACAAGTTTAATAAAACAAACCCTGGTTTTCTCACCACCGCTGAGTACTTCGATTTTTTTATTCATATCTTCACTTTCAAGCCCAAGTCTTGCAGCTGTACTCAGCACGTCATTCACATCAAGCTCAGTGCTCATATTCAGAAGCTCTTCCATGACAGTGTGATCCGAATTCAAATTTTCAAAATTCTGATCCAGATACCCAACCTGCACCCTGCTGCCCAGAGAAAAATCACCGGATAACCCTTTCATACGCCCCGCAATCACTTTCAGAAAAGTCGATTTTCCTGTGCCATTAGAACCTATAAGAGCAGTTTTTTCTCCTTTGTATAATTTAAAGGAAATGTTTTCTTTTATAATATCGCTTCCATAACCTATCCCAAGCTTAGTAACATCAAGGACCGTTGCATTTTCCTCTCTGTTTTTGCCTATATCAAAAGATGATGTATTGTTTTTTTCGGGTGTAAATAGACTCTTTTCCTGATTTTCTAAATCATCTAGCATTTTTTCTCTCATTGTTACCTGCTTGGATTTAATACCTGCCCTGTATTTCCTGATAAACTCTTCAAGCTCTTTTTTCCTGTCATCAATTAAACGTTTCTGCTTTCTTCCCTTTTCAATCTCTATATTCAAATGCTTTTCAAATTCTTCATAATTCAAGTTAAAACTCATCAGATTTTTATCAGCCAAATAGAGAACACCTGTTGCTGTATTTCTGATAAATCTTCTGTCATGACTCACAAAAATAACTGTTTTGTCCGTATTCTTAATAAAATTTTCCAGCCAGATAATCATACCGATATCAAGATGGTTCGTAGGCTCGTCCAACAGCAGAATATCGCCTCTGCCGGCTAATACTCTTGCAAGTTTCCCCCTTATCTTTTCCCCGCCGGATAATTCGCCGAAATCTCTCTCCCACTCAGATTCTGCAAAACCGAGACCTTTAAGTACTGTCCTTATTTTTGCTTTATATTCATATCCGCCTTCCTTTTCATACTTCAGCATTAATGAATCCAGCTCATCAGGTGTCAGATGCTTCTGCATCTCTGTTTCCATCTTTAATAAGTCTCTGTAATCTTCAGTCATAAACTCAAACAGTGTCCCTTTAAAACAGGTTTCCTGGCTGATCGAAGCGATTTTTGATGACTTGGCCAGAATAATATCACCGGAATCTGCCGGAATGTCCCCGGAAATAATCTTCAAAAGGGTGGATTTGCCACTGCCGTTTTGTCCGATAAGTGCAACCTTCTCACCTTTGTTAACAGAAAACGAAACATCACGGAAAACAGGATCGGCAGCGTAGCTTTTATTAATATACTTAACATTTAGTACATTCACACATCATCCCCGATAATATATCTGTTCAAGGACGGTCTTTTTGCTGACATATTCCAAAGCTGAAATTCTGACATAGGCTTCTTTCAATGATGAAGCCTGGGCAAATACACCATGTTCCTTCACAACCACAAGACAGCTTTTTTCGGCGGCAGACGCCACATTCTCAGCCAGCTGCATACTGCCGCTTCTGCCTTCAACAACCGGTATGTTCTCCAGGAAAGGCAACACTTCGGAAAGCTGAAATGAAAGTTGTGATTCATGCTTTGAAAGAATAACTGTATATAAGCTGTGGGTGTGTATTACGCTTTTAAAAGATGTTCTTTCATATATCTTACGATGAACACACAATTCAGATGAAGCACTTTTTTCAGCAGGAAATTCCTTTTTAATATTAAGCTGCAAAATATCATTTTGTCCCAGATCGTCAAGCATAGCTCCTGATGCAGTAATATACAGCAGATCACCCTGCAAAAAAGAAATATTACCGAAGAATGAGGTTGTCATCCCCTCTTCTACACATTTTTTGCCATAAAAAACAAACTGATCTTCTATTCTCATAACAAACCTCTATAATTTAACAATCTTATCAGCATGAACAGTTTGCCTGACCCTGTTTGTGGTATAAAGAATGCTTTTACCATTTCCGGCGTAAACTTTCATTTTATCAGCGATAAAATTAATACTCCTGCGGTCAAGAGATGTAAAAGGCTCGTCGATAAAAACCAGTGTATGCGAAACAAACAGCGACATGAGAAACATCAGTCTTTTTTGCCCCTCACTTAAAAGCATAGGAGAAACTGTACTTTTACCTGTCAGCCCCAGATTTTGCAAAACCTCATCAGCCAATCCTCTGTCTGAAGTTAAGCTTATGATTTCTTTCTCAACTGTTGAATGATATATAAGGTGTTCCGGAAACTGCAGACAGGCACCTATTTCATTATTATCAACAAACTTTCTAATTTCCCCTCTGTCAGGTTGTATGAGCCCCAATAATGTTTTTAGCAACACTGTTTTTCCGGAACCATTGCATCCGTAAACACATGTAATACTGCCTTTTAAAAGCTCAAAAGAAATATCATGAAATATTGTTTTCCCATCCGCAGACAAGCTCAGCTGATCAGCATAAAAATACATCTATCTCTCACAGATTAATTATCACTTCAGCTACATCATCCAGAATATTTTCATGTGTAGCAATAACAAATCCCTTTTTACCGGATTTCTCCACTATTGTTTCATAGACATTCATCATTTCATTATCATCAAGCATCTCAAAGGGCTCATCTATTATAACAATATCCTTATTGCTTTCAACTGCAATCAAAACGGATAGTTTTTTAAGCTGACCGCCTGATAATTCATCAATATCCATATTATTGTAGCTGTCAAACTTATCAGAGTTCAATCCTGCTATTTTAATCTCATCCTGGACGTTTCCCATTACAAAATTAAATTCGGGGTTGGCATGAACAAAATATTTAGTACTTTCTACATCTTTATATTTAAGCGAGACCATGCCGGAATCGGGTTCAAAGATATCTGCAATTAATTTCAAAAGTGTGGTTTTGCCTGTGCCCACCATTCCTTTGATAAGACAGACTCCACTAAAAGCGCCGGTGAAATTGATATCCTTCAAAATTATTTCATTGTTTCTTGAAAAATTCAGATTTTTTGCTTCTAAAAAAAAAGGGGGGCTTTTAACCCCCCTTTTCATATCTGATTTATTCATATATGCTTATTCACTTTTTTCTGCAGTTTCCTCATTTTCCGAAGATTGCCCGGGTGTACTGATATCCTCTACAAATTCTATTATTGCAGAATTAGCGTTATCACCTTCCCTGTATCCAGTTTTCAGTATCCTGGTGTATCCACCCGGTCTGTTTTTGAATTTAGGTGATATTTCATCGAAAATCCTGTGAACCGCTTTTTTATCGGGGAGTCGTCTTAAAGCGAGTCTCCTGGCGGAAACATCACCTTTTTTGCCAAGTGTGATCAAGGGCTCAACAAACTGTCTGAGAGTCTTCGCTCTGTCTACAGTTGTTTCTATTCTTCCATGTTCCACTAAAGATTTAGCCATGTTTCTCAACATAGCATATCTATGTGGTGTTGATTTACCTAACTTTTTTCCGGATATTCTGTGACGCATTTATTCCTCTCCCTCAGATTCATTTTTCTCAGTATAACCGATACTCTCCAAATCCATTCCTAAGCTCAGTCCCAGCTCACTCAAAACTTTTTTAATCTCTTCCAGTGACTTTCTTCCAAAGTTTTTTGTTTTCAGCATTTCTGCATCAGTTTTGGAACAGAGCTCAGCCAAAGTCTTAATTTCAGCATTTTTAAGGCAGTTATATGCCCTCACTGACAGCTCAAGCTCTTCGATGCTTTTATCCAAAAGTTCAAGGATTTGCTCATTCTTCTCATCAACTTCATCTTCCTCTTCTTCATACTCCGGCTCTTCAAAATTGATAAAAAGTTCCATATGATCTTTTATAATTTTAGCAGCAAATGCAATGGCATCTTCAGGGTTGATGGAACCGTCGGTTTCAAGCTCAAGGATGAGTTTATCATAATCTGTACTGTGGCCAACCCTTGCATTGTCAACTGTGTAGTTAACCTTTCTTATTGGTGCAAAGACAGCATCAACAGGAATGATATCCACTTCATCAAATTTCTCCTTCATATCCTCAGCAGGGACATATCCGACGCCTCTTTCAACAAACAACTCCATATTGAGCGTTACATTGGGATCGGTGATGGTTGCAATGTGCTGACTTCCGTCCAGAACTTCAACATTTGGATCACCAATAATGTCGGCAGCTGTAACGTTGCCTTCACCTTTTTTCTCAATTCTTACTTTTCGCTGCTCATGGGTATGAAGCTTAAGATCAAGAGATTTGACATTAAGAATAATATCAACAACATCTTCAAGAACTCCGGGTATAGTTGCATATTCGTGGTTTACACCATCAATTCTAATGCCGACAACAGCACTCCCTTCTATCGAAGAGAGCAAAACCCTTCTTAAAGCGTTGCCCACAGTAATACCGAAGCCTTTTTCATACGGTTCTATAGAATATTTCCCGTAATTCTTTGTAACTTTTTCCTGCTCAATTTTTTTCGGCTTTATAAGGCTTCTAAAATTCATTACTATCATTAAATAATCCTCCAATACTAACTAACCTATAGTTACTTAGAGTAAAGCTCGACAATCAGGTGTTCGTGAATGTCATAAGCTATATCATCTCTAGCGGGCAATCTGTTAACAGTGGATTTATATCCCGATTTGTCGACTGCAACCCATTCCGGAATTCCTCTGCCTTCCGCCGTTTCAAGCGATTCATTTATACGTGGAATTTTGCGGCTTTTCTCTTTCAGTTCAACAACATCCCCGGGTCTAACCTGAAATGAAGGGATATTTATTTTTTTGCCGTTTACAACAAAATGATTATGATTGACAAACTGCCTTGCTTCGTTCCTGCTGCTTGCAAAACCTGACCTGAAGACAACATTATCCAGCCTTCTCTCAAGTATCTGCAGCAGATTCTCACCGGTAATGCCTTCCCTTTGCACCGCTTTTGCAAAATACACTCTGAACTGTGCCTCTAAAACACCATATATCCTTTTAACCTTCTGTTTTTCCCTTAGCTGCATTCCATAATCACTGATTTTTTTACGCATCTGACCGTGCTGACCGGGTGGATACCCTTTTTTCTCAAAACCGCACTTGTCTTTAAAGCACCTTTCACCTTTCAAATACAGCTTTTGTCCTTCTCTCCTGCATAATTTACATACCGCTTCTGTATATCTAGCCAAAGCTAACCTCCAACATTATACTCTTCTTTTCTTTCTCGGTCTGCAGCCGTTATGTGGCACAGGAGTAGTGTCCCTGATAACTGTTATCTTAATACCTGCAGACTGAATTGCCCTGATTGCATTTTCCCGGCCCGCTCCTGGACCTTTCACATTAATTTCCACCTCTCTCATTCCGTTATCAAGAGCCTTTTTGGCAGCAGATTCAGCTGTCAGCTGAGCTGCATAAGGGGTGGATTTTCTCGAATTCTTAAACCCTTCTCCGCCGCTGGCTGACCAGCAGACCGTATTGCCGTTAATATCGGAAAAAGTAACAATTGTATTGTTAAATGTCGACTGAATGTGCGCTACACCCTTGGGGATATTTCTTTTTTCTCTTCTTTTTCTTGGCTTAGCCATGATTCCTCCACTCTATGCTAAACTTATTTTCTTTTTATACTGCCTCTTCCGGCCATGCCCCTTCTTGTGCGGGCATTACTGCGTGTTTTCTGCCCTCTGCAGGGCATATTGTTTTTATGTCTGTATCCTCTGTAACAGTTAATCTCCATGAGGCGTTTAATGTTCATAGCCTTTTCTTTACGCAGATCACCTTCCACCATCAGATGAGAGTCGATAAATTTCCTGATTGCGGAAATTTCCTGCTCACTGAGTTCACTAACTCGTTTTGTGCGGTCTACCCCGGATTCTTCAACAATTCTCAAAGCGGTACTCGGACCGATTCCGTAGATATAGGTAAGCCCCACTTCCACTTTTTTATTATTAGGTATGTCAACACCAGCTATACGTGCCACTAATTGCCTCCTTAACCTTGTCTTTGCTTGTGACGGGGGTTTTCACAAATAACTCTTACAATTCCCCTGCGCTTAATTACTTTACACTTTTTACATATCGGTTTTACACTAGCTTTCACTTTCATTACTGACTCCTTGCTTATTTGTGCCTGTAAGTAATTCTTCCTCTTGACAGGTCATACGGGGAAATCTCTACGGTAACCTTATCACCCGGTAGAATCCTGATAAAATGCATACGCATCTTGCCTGATAAATGAGCCAAAACTTCGTGTTCGTTTTCCAGCTCTACTCTGAACATTGCATTGGGCAACGCTTCAAGTACTGTGCCTTCAAACTCGATAGTATCCTTTTTCCCCATACCAATTCCTTAGTTTGTTAATATTTCCGGCCCGTTATGGGTAATTGCCACAGTATTTTCATAATGTGCAGCAAGCCCCCGGTCTTTTGTCACGACTGTCCAGCCGTCATCCAGAGTTTCAACCTCATAACTGCCTTCAACAACCATAGGTTCTATTGCTAAAACCATGCCAGCCCTAAGCCTTGTGCCGCGGTTAGGTTTCCCGTAATTAGGTATAGCAGGGTCTTCATGCAACTCCCTGCCGATTCCGTGTCCGTAATAATCCCTTATTACATTAAATCCATTTTCTTCGACATAAGTCTGAATAGCATTAGAGATATCAAGCAGTCTCCCGCCGACTTCAGCCTTTTCAATTCCTTTAAAAAAACTTCCTTTTGTTACGTCTATCAGTTTTGACGCTTTGTCACTTATTTCACCGACAGGGTATGTCCTGGCGGCATCTCCGTGAAAACCGTCTTTATATGCTCCAACATCCACACTTATTATATCGCCGTTTTTGAGAACATTCTCTCCTGGTATTCCGTGAACAACCACTTCGTTTATCGATACACAAGCTGAACCGCTGAACCCCCGGTAATTTTTAAACGAAGGCGTAGCTGAGCGGGAAATTATAGTATCATAAACATATTTGTCAATAGTTTTTGTGGTAACACCGGGTTTTATAATATCGTATAAACCGTTAAGAACCTCTTTTACAATTGCCCCGGCTTTTCTCATATATTCCAGTTCACTGGAAGATTTCAATATAACCATATGTCAGCTTAAAATATCTTTAATATTTTTATATACCTCATCGGGAGTTTTTTCACCGTCCACAGTTGTCAGTATACTCTGTTTTCCATAGTAATCCTTTAACTGCACTGTCTGCTCGTGATAAACGTTCAGTCGTTTTTTTATTGTTTCCTCTTTATCGTCATCCCTTTGAATAAGCTGAGTGTTGCATTCATCACAAATTTCTTGCTTTTGCGGGGGATCAAAAGAAATATGGTAACCTCTGCCGCACTGCGGACAGGTTCTTCTGCCGGTCAGCCTTTCTATAATTTTTCCGTCATCCACTTCCAGAGAAATCACATGTGTCAGAGATATATTCAGATCTTCTTTAAGCATTTTATCCAGAGCTTCAGCCTGAGGTATGGTTCTGGGAAAACCGTCAAGTATGAAACCGTTCTGGCAATCATTTTCTTTCAAACGATCTTTTACAATGCCTATAATCACATCATCCGGCACCAGTTTGCCTTCATCCATATACTGCTTGGCAAGTTTTCCGAGTTCACTTCCATCTTTTACAGCTTTTCTGAGGATATCACCTGTTGAAACTTGCACAATTCCAAAATCCTTAATAATCTGTTCAGACTGAGTACCCTTACCCGCCCCCGGAGGGCCCAAAAAAACCATATTAATCATGCAAAACCACCTCTTTTAACTTTTCCTCTCTTTAAAAATCCGTCATAATTATGTGTTATCAGATGCGATTCAATACGCTGAATAAGATCAAGCCCCACACCTATTACAATAAGAAGACTTGTGCCGCCGAAATAGAACGGAACGTTAAACCAGGATATGATAAACTGGGGCAAAATCGCCAAAACAGAAAGATACAGTGCTCCAATAAATGTCAGTCTGGAAAGGACATAATCGATAAAATCTGACGTTGCTTTGCCGGGTCTTTTGCCTGGTATGACTCCACCGCTTTTCTGTATATTGTCAGCTACATCATCCGGATTAAAAATGATAGATGTATAAAAATAAGTGAAAAACACAATCATTACTACATACAAAATATAGTAAACTGGCGATGAGGGGGAAAACCACACACCGATCTGAGAAAAAATTGAATTTTGTGAAAAGGTAGAAAGAGTACTGGGGAATGACATAATGGACGCGGCAAAAATTATCGGGATAACATTTGCCGGGTTCAGCTTCAGGGGCAGATAAGAATTAGAAACATTCCCGCCTCTGGTTCCGGCTCCGGCCTTCCGGACATACTGAATAGGCAGTCGTCTGCTGGAAATCTCCACATATACAATAGCTGCCGTAACACCAAGTATAATCGCAAGTACAACAATCAGTGTGATAATCTGAAGTTCCCCGGTCTGCATCATTCTAAAGGTGTTTGCCACTGCAGCAGGAAACCTTGCAACAATACCAGCAAATATTATAAGGGAAATACCATTGCCGATACCTTTTTCCGTTATCCTCTCACCCAGCCACATAAGAAAGACAGTACCTGTTGTCAGGGTCAGAGCTGTCACGAGTCTGAATCCCCACCCCGGAAACATAACAACTGCCGTGCCCGTTGGAGAATTCATGGCTTCCAGCCCTATAGCTATACCAAGCCCCTGCACAGCACTTATGCCAACTGTACCATACCTTGTGTATTTCGTTATTTTCTCCTGGCCTTCTGAGCCCTGTTTCTTCAGTTCAGCCAAGTGCGGAACAACAACTGTTAATAACTGTATAATAATTGAGGCGGAAATATAAGGCATAATACCAAGTCCGAAAACGGTTAAACGACTGAGAGCACCTCCGGTAAACATGTCAACCATACCAAGAATGTTACCGGACTGCTGGGCAAAAAACTGCTGCAGCGCATCAGAATTTATACCTGGCGTGGGTACATGTGTACCGATTCTATAAACTATTAACAAGGCAAGTGTAAACAATATCCGTCTTCTTAATTCGGGTACCGAAAATATGTTCTCAATCTTTTTAAACATTAATAACCTCAATAAATATTATATTTCCGCGTTCCTGTGATTCTTTTGATTTGTATATCCCGTCAGCTGAGCTCGCTTCCGGCTTTTTTAATCTTCTCTTCCGCAGAACCGGATACTTTATCAACATCAAACGTTAATTTTTTGGAAAAATCACCTTCACCGAGTACTTTTATCAAATCTTTTTTACCCTTTATAAGTCTTTTTTCAACAAGTGTTTCTCTGTTTACAGTTTCCCCGTCTGCGTACTTTCTCTCTATATCCGCTAAATTCACAATTTCGACAGTTTTGGCAAATTTCGAGTTATCGAAACCTCTTTTAGGCAGTCTTCTGGTAAGCGGCATTTGACCGCCTTCAAAGCCTGGCCTCACGCCTCCTCCGGATCTTGCCTTTTGACCCTTATGACCTCTGCCGGAAGTGGTACCAAGACCACTGGAGCCGCCTCTGCCGCGCCTTTTTCTGTTTTTATTGGCATTATCTGCCGGTTTTAAGTCGTGCAAATTCATTTAGACACCTCTTAGATAATTTCCTGTACAGTTTTTCCTCTTGCTGCGGCAACTTCTTCCAGAGTTCTTATACTTAAAAGCCCGTTTAATCCTGCATAAAGAAGATTCAAAGGATTTCTGCTCCGTGTGGATTTAGCAAGTATGTTCTGAACCCCTGCAAGTTCAAAGAGCGACCTCGTAACGCTCCCAGCAATGATACCCGTACCGGGGGCAGCAGGCTTCATAACAATTTCGGCCGCACTGTATTTTCCAATCGTTTCGTGAGGAATAGTCCCCTTTACCACAGGAACCTCCACGAGATTCTTTTTGGCATCATCGGAAGCCTTTTTTATGGCATCAGGTACTTCACGGGCTTTTCCCTGGCCTATACCTACTCTCCCATTGTAGTCGCCTACCACAACAATAGCAGTAAATCTGAAAATTCTACCGCCTTTTACAACCTTTGTAACCCTTCCTATGTTTACAACTTTATCCACTAACTGGTTATCATTTGTGCTCAATGTATCCTCCTTGTTTAAAATTCGAGGCCGGCCTCTCTTGCAGAATCTGCAAAGGCCTTGATATTGCCGTGATAAATATATCCGCTTCTGTCAAAAACAACCTCTTTGCAGCCCTTTTCCATAGCTCTTTCGGCAATCCTCTTGCCGACATCTGTTGCAGACTGCTTATTTGCATTACCTCTATGGTCTTTCTCTATACTTGATGCTGATGCCAATGTCACACCGTTTTCATCATTTATCAATTGTGCGTAAAAATATTTATTGCTTTTAAACACACACAGTCTGGGTTTATCAGCTGTACCTGATATTTTTTTTCTTATTCTGAAATGTTTTTTTCTTCTGACTTCACTTCTGCTTAACTTAGCCACTTCTCACCCCACTATTTTCCAGATTTGCCGGCTTTTCTTATGATACGCTCATCCTCGTACCTAACACCTTTGCCTTTATAAGGTTCAGGCTTTCTAAGCTTTCTTATATCAGCCGCAACCTGGCCGACCTGTTGCTTGCTTACACCTTTAACAATGAGTTTCTGATTGCCCTCAACGGCAAATTCAATGCCTTCAGGGGGTTCCACAACAATAGGATGTGAATAACCCAGGGAAAAATCCAAGTTTTTTCCCTTTAGAGCAACCCTGTATCCTACACCTTCTATGAGAAGTGTGCGCTGGAATCCTTCGGATACACCTATAATCATATTGTTAATAAGTGTCCGGGACAAGCCGTAAAGGGATCTACTCTTCTTACTTTCATCATTAATGGAAACCGAAATATTGCTGTCATCAAGATTTACATCAACCAAAGGGTGAATTCGTTCAGAAAGCTTGCCCTTAGGTCCTTCAACAGCTACGACATTATCTTTTACACTAACTTTGACACCGTTTGGTATCTCTATTGGTTTTTTTCCGATCCTTGACATAATTTATACCCCATTTACCAGATTTGACACAGATATTCACCGCCGATTTTTTCATTAATACAATTCTTGACGGTCTTTAATCCATGGGAAGTAGATACGATTCCTGTGCCCAGTCCACCAAGTACAGGGCTGAGATTTTTTGATTTTACGTATTGTCGTCTGCCCGGTTTACTAACTTTTTTAAGGCCTTTAATAACCGGATCACCCAATTCGGAATACTTCAGAAGGACATTAATCGTGCTCTTATTGTTTTCTGTCTCTACACGATAGTTCTTAATATACCCTTCGTTTTTCATTATTTCCAGAATTGATTCTTTTAATTTGGAATATGGCAAACTAACCTGCTGATGATTCACCATATTTGCGTTTCTGATACGTGCCAGCATATCCGATACTGGATCAGTCATTACCATAATTCATCTCCTTTTTTCGAGGTAATCGATATCCAAGCTGCTTACCAGCTTGCTTTTTTCACACCAGGTATCATCCCCTCATTTGCCAGCTGCCTGAAACAAATCCTGCACATATCAAACCTTCTTATGTAAGATCTTGCTCTGCCGCAAATGGGGCACCTGCTATATTCTCTTACCTTAAATTTTTTCTTTCTCATTGCTGAGTAATATTTCGATGTTTTTGCCACAATTTCCTCCTAACTTTCTGCAAATGGCATTCCAAGTGCCCTTAGAAGCTCTCTTGCTTCCTCGTCTGTTTGTGCTGTTGTAGTTATAATAACATCAAAACCTCTAATTTTATCAATTTTATCATAATCAATTTCCGGAAAAACAATTTGCTCTTTAAGTCCGAGAGCATAATTTCCCCTTCCATCAAAAGATTTAGGGTTTACACCGGAGAAATCCCTCACTCTGGCCAAAGCAACATTGATAAGGCGGTTTAAAAATTCATAAGCCCTTTCACCTCTTAGTGTGACTTTACACCCTATAGGCATACCTTCTCTCAGCTTAAATCCGGCAATTGATTTTTTGGCTTTGGTAACAACCGGTTTTTGACCGGCAATCATTGTCATATCACTAACAGCATTTTCCAGAATTTTAGGATTACCAATAGCCTCTCCAACACCCATATTAAGAACAACTTTTTCTATCTTAGGTATCTGCATCACATTCTTATACCCAAACTTGCTTTGCAGGTGTGGAATCACTTCATTTCTGTATTTTTCCTTCAAAACAGACATCCTATACCTCTCTATTAATCTTTATCGACAATTTCGCCGCATGACTTGCAAAATCGCTGTTTCTGTCCGGAGCCGAGGACTTTTATACCTAGCCGCACGCCGGAGTCACATTTTTTGCAGTAATACATTGCATTTGAAATGTCTATCGGCATCTCTTTTTCATGAATTCCGCCGTCCGGATCCATAGGATTCGGTTTTGTGTGCCTCTTTACTACATTGACATCCTCTAAAAATAACTTAGCGTTTTTTTTGTCAACTTTAAGTATTTTAGACTTTTTGCCCCTGTCTTTTCCTACTTTAACAATAACAGGATCATTTTTTTTCAGTTTATATTTTACCAATGCCATTATTACCTCCTAAAGTACCTCAGGAGCCATGGAGACTATTTTTACAAATCCCTTAGCTCTCAAATCCCTTGCAACAGGGCCGAAAACACGTGTACCAAGTGGCTCGTTATTTTTGTTAATCAAAACGGCAGCATTATCATCAAATTTGATATAGGTTCCGTCTGTACGCCTGTTCTCTTTTCTTGTCCTAACTATTACTGCCTTGACAACAGAGCCTTTTTTAACATTACTGTCAGGTATGGCATCTTTTACACTCGCAACTATAACATCACCAATTCTGCCGTATTTCTTTTTTGAGCCACCAAGCACTTTAATACACTGTATTTCTCTCGCACCAGAGTTATCTGCCACTTTTAGATTAGATTGTATCTGAATCATATTTATACCCCTAAACTATTTAACTATTATCTGCAGCCCCAATCGGACGTTCTATCAACTTTACAAATCTCCAGCGTTTGGTTTTGCTGATAGGTCTTGTTTCCATAATTTCCACTATATCGCCCACTTGACACTCATTGTTCGGATCATGAGCTTTAAACTCTTTGCTTCTTTTAATATACTTTTGATATCTGCTGTGAAGCTTTAGCCCTTCAACTTTGACAACGATCGTTTTGTCCATTTTATTACTGGTAACAACGCCCTTTCTTGTTTTTCTTACACCTCTTTCCTGCATCTTATACCTCTGCTTTTTTCTCTTTTAAGATTGTTTTCAATCTGGCGATATCTCTGCGCGTCAACTTAATTTTCGACGTATCTTCCAGCTCTCCGGTTGCCAGTTTAAATTTGAGTCTGAACAAATCTTCACGAAGCTCTTTTTCCTTATTTTCTATTTCATTAGCTGTCATTTCTCTTATCTCTGAAGGCTTCATTCTTCGCCTCCTTCAACCTGTGATTTTCTGACAAACTTACACTTTACAGGGAGTTTGTGGGAAGCAAGTCTCAAAGCTTCCTGCGCTTTCTCTTCTGAAACTCCGCGTACTTCGTACAATATTGTACCTTCTTTTATGGGAGCTACATAGAATTCCACAGCGCCTTTACCTTTACCCATTCTTGTTTCAGCAGGTCTCTGAGTAATTGGCTTATGGGGAAAAACACGTATAAATACCTTTCCTCCTCTACGTAAAGACCTGTTGATAGCAATCCTGGCAGCTTCTATCTGCCTGCTGGTAATCTTCCCTTTCTGGGTGGCCTGCAAACCGTACTCACCAAATTCTATGGAATTGCCTTTTGTGGCCTTTCCTTTGATCCTGCCTTTAAACTGTTTTCGGTATTTTAACTTTTTTGGCATTAACATGATTAATCTACCTCTGCACTACTATTATTCTTAGCTTCAATTATTTCACCTTTAAAAAGCCAGACCTTAACACCGATTATCCCATATGTGGTCAAGGCTTCGGAATAACCGTATTCAATATCTGCTCTCAGAGTTTGAAGAGGAACTCTGCCTCTTATGTACCATTCGGTTCTAGCCATATCGGATCCGGCAAGTCGCCCGGATGACATTACTTTTATCCCCTGAGCTCCGGCTTTCATAGCCTGCAGTACGGCCTTTTTCATTGCCCTACGGAAGGCAACCCTTCTGATCAACTGGAAACCTATGTTGTCAGCGATTAACTGTGCATCGGTTTCAGGTTTTTTAATTTCCCTGATACCAACCTGTACATCAGCAGCAGTGAACTTATTGAGCTCCTTTTTCAGTTTCTCTATCTCAGCCCCTTTCTTGCCTATAACAATCCCGGGTCTGCTTGTATTGAGAGTTATTTTAAGTTTAGAGCCCATCCTTTCTATATCAACTGAAGACACCCCGGCCTGTTTCAGCCTTTTTTTAAGAAAATCTCTGATTTTAAGATCTTCCATAAGATTTTTTCTGTATTCTCTTTTACCTGCATACCAAACGGACTTCCAGTTTTTATTAACTCCAATCCGAATTCCCACAGGATGTACTTTTTGCCCCACTATTTCACCTCCACTATTCCGACAAAACAACTGTTATGTGACTGGTCCTTTTGCGTATCATAGTCGCACGGCCGTAGGCTCTCGGCATATATCTTTTCAGAATAGGACCGCCGTCAACTCTGATTTCCTTTATCTTCAATCCGGAAACATCTCTCACGCCATGATTTTCTTCAGCGTTTGAAACCGCAGATTTGATAACCTTCGTAATATCTTTCGCCGCTTTCTTAGGAGTAAAATTAAGAATATCTATCGCGGCTTCTGCGCTTTTGCCTCTTACTAAGTCAGCTACGAGACGAGCTTTTCTGGGAGATACTCTTACATACCTTCCTTTAGCTTGAACATCCATGATCATCCCACCTATCTCTTAACTTTTTTATCGTCTTTTTTATGGCCGCGAAACGTACGCGTCAAAGCAAACTCACCGAGCTTGTGACCGACCATATTTTCAGTTACATAAACAGGGATAAATTTGTTACCATTATGTACTGCAAATGTCAAACCCACCATTTCAGGCAGAATCGTACTTCTTCTTGACCAGGTTTTAATAACCTTCTTATCCCCTTTCTCTTTTGCTGTATTTACCTTATCCAGCAAATGATCATCTATAAACGGTCCTTTTTTGAGGGATCTCGGCACGTTATCCTCCTTTATCTACGCCTTGAAATAATATATTTATTTGTCGGCTTGTTACTCTTTCTAGTTTTATAACCCTTAGTTGGTTTACCCCATGGCGTAACAGGGTGTCTGCCGCCGCTTGTTCTGCCTTCACCACCACCGTGAGGATGGTCGATCGGGTTCATGGCAACGCCGCGTACACTTGGGCGTATTCCAAACCATCTGTTCTTTCCGGCTTTACCAACAGACAGATTTTCATGTTCAGGATTGCTAACCTGGCCGACTGTTGCCCTGCATTCGGCATTTACCAGTCTGATTTCACCGGACGGCAGTCTCACGTGGCAATACCCTTTCTCCTTTGAAAGAAGCTGGGAATATGTACCGGCAGACCTTGCCAGCTGGCCGCCTTTACCAGGCCTGAGTTCCACATTGTGCAACACTGTCCCAACGGGGATTTCTTTCAGCAGCAGTGAGTTGCCGGGCTTTATATCGGCATCTTTACCACTTAAAACATGATCTCCCACTTTCAGCCCGATAGGAGCAAGAATATATCTTTTTTCTCCATCAGCATACACAACCAGTGCAATCCTTGCACTTCTGTTAGGATCATATTCTATTGTTTTAACGACACCGGGGACATCAATCTTATTCCTCTTAAAGTCAATTACTCTGTAAAGCCTCTTGTTTCCACCGCCTTTATGCCTGACGGTAATCCTTCCGTAACTGTTTCTTCCACCTTTTTTAGCCAGAGGTTTAACCAATGACTTTTCAGGCTTCTCAGCAGTTACATTGGAATAATCATCATTCGTTCTGAACCTGACACCAGGTGACGTTGGTTTATATTTTTTAACACCCATAACATTCCTCTCTTAAACAAACTCAAGCTTTTGATCTTCTTCTAACATAACCACCGCTTTTTTCCAGTCGTCTCTTCTTCCCAGAGTTAGGCCGAAACGCTTCTTTTTGCCCTTAAAATTCATGGTCTTTACATCTTTAACCTTAACTTCAAAAAGCTCTTCCACAGCTTGTTTTATTTGTACTTTGTTAGCCTGCGGATGAACCGAAAATACGACTTGGTTCTGATCTTCCTTAAGGCTCACGGCCTTTTCCGTAATCAAAGGCTTTTTAATTACATCATAAACGGATATCATTTTTCCAGTACCTCCATAACATTTTGAAGGCATTCCTGAGACATCAAAATATTTTCAGCATGTACTGTGTCGTACACATTTAATCCTTGCACATTCAACAACTTTACATAAGGGATATTTCTAAATGCTTTTATCATCTTTTCATCGTACTCTGTAAAGAGGACAAGCACGTTTCTTTCGGCTTGCGATTTTGCCAAAATCTCAGCAGCTTCTTTAGTTTTGCCGTTTTCAGTAGCAAGTTTATCAAAAACCTTCACGCTACCATCTTTAAGCTTTGAACTAAAGGCAGATTTTAAAGCCGATCTAACTTTCTTTTTGGGCATCTTATATGCATAACTGCGGGGCTGAGGACCAAACATTGTGGCACCGCCGACCCAAAGAGGGGACCTGGATGAGCCTGCTCTTGCCCTGCCTGTACCTTTTTGCCTCCAGGGTTTCTTACCGCCTCCGGATATATTAGCCCTGTTTTTTGTGGCGTGTGTTCCGGCTCTTCTGCCTGCGAGCTGCATTTTAACAACCTCATGAACAAGCCAGGGTTTTTCCGGATAATCCATCAACTGTTCGGATATATCCAATTCATCCACTTTGTCTGCATTCGTATTTATAACATCCAATTTGCTCATAACGACCTCTAATTACTTTTTTGTTTCTTAGTAGATTCCCTTAAAAATACAGTGGAATTTTTATGCCCGGGAACAGCTCCGGCTACTAACAACAGATTTTTCTCCGGCATAACTCTAACTACTTTGATTCCCTGAACGGAAACTTTTTTACCGCCCATTCTTCCCGGCATTTTTCTTCCTTTTGGTGTTTCAGCCGGCATTTCACACATACCGATCGAACCGGGTTCACGGTGAAAATTCGAACCGTGCGAAGCAGGGCCGCCGCCAAAGTTATACCTTTTCATGACACCCTGGAATCCTTTACCGATAGATTTTCCCTGCACATCGACTACGTCACCTTCTACAAAGGCTTCCACTGTAACTTCCTGACCTATCTCAAACTCGTCAGGATTTTCAACCTTCACCTCTTTGAGTACCTTAAAAGGCTCAAGATTGTTTTTCTTAAAATGTCCCAACATAGGCTTGGTTACATTTTTAACTTTTTTAATCTTTTGATACCCCATTTGTAAAGCATTGTAGCCGTCGCTGGCTACGTTTTTCTTCTGTACCACTGTGCAAGGGCCTGCCTCAATAACTGTAACAGGAATTACTTTACCTTCAGGAGTAAAAATCTGACTCATCCCTATTTTTTTTCCTAATATTGCCTTAAACATTGACCTGCCCTACCTTTATAGTTTTATTTCAACATCCACACCAGCTGATAACTCCAGCTTCATAAGTGCATCAATAGTTTGTGGGTTGTGCTCAAAAATATCAACAAGTCTCTTGTGAGTCCTGATTTCAAACTGGTCTCTCGCCTTCTTGTTGACATGGGGAGATTTCAGGACTGTAAATTTTTCCTTTTTCGTGGGCAATGGTATAGGGCCCACCGTTTGTGCCCCCGTCCTCTTGGCCGTGCTGACTATATCCTTTACTGCTTTATCCAGTATTTTATGATCGTAGCCTTTTAATTTTATTCGTATCTTTTGTTCAGCCATTATATACCTCTATTACTCCACGATTTCTGTAACGACACCGGCACCTACTGTCCTGCCGCCTTCACGTATAGCAAATCTCAACCCCTGCTCCATCGCTATCGGTTGAATCAAATCCACGTCACAGCTGATATTATCTCCGGGCATTACCATCTCTACTCCCTCAGCCAATGTTATCACTCCAGTCACATCCGTCGTACGGAAGTAAAACTGTGGACGATATCCGCTGAAAAATGGCGTATGACGACCACCCTCTTCTTTTGTCAATATATATGCCTCACACTTAAACTTACGGTGCGGCGTTATACTACCTGGCTTCGCAAGTACCTGACCACGCTCTACATCATCCTTCTTGATACCTCTAAGAAGTACACCTACATTATCTCCGGCTTCTCCTTCATCAAGTATCTTACGGAACATCTCAACTCCCGTTACCACAGTCTTACGGGTGTCTGTAAGCCCTACTATCTCTATCTCGTCCTGTACCCTTACCTTACCTCGCTCAACTCTTCCCGTAACTACTGTCCCACGGCCGGATATACTGAATACATCCTCGATCGGCATCAAAAACGGCTTGTCTATATCACGCTCAGGAGCAGGTATATAATCATCCATCGCCTGAAGCAATTCCCATATACACTTCGTCTTCTCTTCATCTTCAGCATTCTCCAACGCCTGCAGTGCACTACCCTTGATTATCGGAATATCATCTCCGGGAAATTCATAGGTGTTTAGAAGATCTCTTATCTCAAGCTCTACAAGCTCAAGCAACTCCTCATCATCCACCATGTCGCACTTGTTCATGAAAACTACTATACTGGGAACTCCTACCTGTCTCGCCAAAAGAATGTGCTCCCTTGTCTGAGGCATAGGGCCGTCCGCTGCACTTACTACCAATATCGCTCCGTCCATCTGCGCTGCACCTGTAATCATGTTCTTTACATAGTCTGCGTGACCAGGACAGTCTACGTGTGCATAGTGGCGCTTGTCGCTCTCGTACTCAACATGAGCAGTGGCTATCGTTATACCACGCTCCTTCTCCTCAGGGGCCTTGTCTATATTACCAAACTCAATATAATCTGCGTACCCCTTTAATGACAGTACATGTGTCATCGCTGCTGTCAATGTCGTCTTACCATGGTCAACGTGGCCTATCGTGCCTACGTTTACGTGAGGTTTCTTCCTTTCGTACTTTTGCTTGGACATCCTTTCCTCCTGACTCTATACTCTTGATTTTGCAATTTCTTCAGCAATGGTCGCAGGGACTTCCTCGTAATGGCTAAACTGCATTGTATAAGTAGCCCTGCCCTGCGTTAATGATCTCAGGTTCGTAGCATAGCCGAACATCTCTTTAAGCGGAACATAACTGTTTATAACCTGAGTATTGCCTCTGGAATCCATACCTTCAACTCTTCCTCTCCGGGAGTTTAAATCTCCCATAACATCACCCATATATTCTTCAGGTACAACAACTTCGACTTTCATTATAGGCTCCAGTATAACCGGAGAGGCCTTTTTCATCCCGTCCTTAAAACCCATCGAAGCCGCAATTTTAAAAGCCATCTCTGATGAGTCAACTTCATGAAACGATCCGTCGTAAAGGGTTACTTTAACATCAACAACGGGAAAACCTGCCTGAACACCGGCTTCCATTGCCTCTTCGATACCTTTTTGAACTGCAGGGATGAAATCTTTAGGGATGGCCCCACCCACAATCTTATTTTCAAACTGAAAACCTTCGCCAGCTTCAAGAGGCTCAAGCTCCAGCCAAACATGACCATACTGCCCTCTACCACCGGACTGTTTTATATATTTAGATTCCTGCTTAACGGTCTTTCTAATTGTTTCTCTGTAAGCAACCTGCGGACTTCCTACATTAGCTTCAACCTTGAATTCTCTCAACAGCCTGTCAACAATTATGTCCAGATGCAGCTCGCCCATTCCTGATATAATGGTCTGACCTGTTTCGTCATCCACTTTTACTTTAAAAGTGGGGTCTTCCTGAGCAAGTTTTGCCAGAGCTGAGGACAGTTTATCCTGATCACTGCGTGTTTTGGGCTCAATAGCAACCGAGATAACAGGCTCGGGAAATTCCATAGACTCAAGTTCTACAGGATCCTTTTCATCACACAGAGTATCCCCTGTGGTTGTAAACTTCAAACCGACGGTGGCACAGATATCACCGGCAAAAATTTCTTTAATCTCTTCCCTTTTATTTGAATGCATCTTCAGAAGTCTGCCAACACGTTCTTTTTTACCTTTGGATGCATTGTAAATATAGTTCCCTGCCTCGAGGCTTCCCGAATATACTCTGAAATATGTTAACTGTCCCATATAAGGATCAGTTGTTATCTTAAAAGCAAGCGCTGCAAAAGGATCATCATCAACCGGTCTTCTAACAACCTCTTCCTCAGTACCTGGTTTAATTCCCTTGATGGGAGGTACATCAAGTGGTGAAGGCATATAGTCAACAACAGCATCAAGCAGAGGCTGCACACCTTTATTCTTAAAGGCACTCCCACAAAAAACGGGAGTAAATTCGAGATTATTCGTCCCTTTCCTTATTGCAGAAACCAATTCCTCTTCGGAGATATCTTCACCTTCAAAATATTTTTCCATCAATGTTTCATCTGTTTCACAAACCATCTCAACAAGGCTTTCCCTGTATTTTTCAGCCTGCTCAACATATTCAGACGGAATGTCTATATAGTCATATTTGGCACCAAGCTCCTCACCGTGCCAGACAATACCTTTCATCCTGATAAGATCAATAACACCTTCAAAAGAATCCTCCACACCGATGGGCAGCTGACAGACCAAAGGTCTCGCATCCAGACGATTTTTTATCATATCAACAACTCTAAAGTAGTCTGCACCCACTCTGTCCATTTTGTTGACAAACGCAATCCGTGGCACACCGTATTTATCAGCCTGACGCCAAACTGTTTCCGACTGAGGTTCAACACCACCTACCGCACAAAAAACTGCTACTGAACCATCGAGAACCTTAAGAGACCTTTCCACTTCCACAGTAAAATCAACGTGTCCGGGAGTGTCTATAATATTAATCCTGTGATCCTTCCAGAAACATTGGGTTGTAGCTGAAGTAATCGTTATTCCACGCTCTTTTTCCTGCTCCATCCAGTCCATAGTTGCAGCACCGTCGTGAACTTCGCCGATTTTATAATTTACACCTGTATAAAACAGGATTCTTTCTGTTGTTGTTGTTTTACCCGCATCAATATGTGCCATGATACCGATATTTCGCTGTCTTTCGAGCGAATACTTTCTAGCCACTAATACCTCCTTCTACCATCTGAAATGAGCGAAGGCTTTATTTGCTTCAGCCATTCTGTGAGTATCTTCTCTCTTTTTAATTGATACCCCTTTATTATCAGCTGCGTCCATTATCTCTGAAGCAAGCCTCTCAACCATTGTCTTCTCTCTACGGGCTCTTGCTGCTGCTATCAGCCATCTGATACTTAACGCCTGTCTTCTTTCAGCTCTAACTTCAACAGGCACCTGATAAGTAGCCCCGCCCACTCTTCTGGATTTAACTTCCAGCACGGGCTTTATGTTATCGATGGCTTTTTTAAACACATCCAGCCCTTCTTCTCCGCGTCTTTCCTTTATCATATCCATCGCATCATAAAATACTTTCTCCGCAACGGACTTTTTACCGTCATACATAAGACTGTTAATAAACTTGGTAACCAAAGTTTCATGAAAGATGGGATCAGGGATTATTACTCTCTTTTTCGCTACTCTTCTTCTAGCCATAAAAACACCTTCCTACTTTGGCCTTTTTGCGCCATATTTTGATCTGCTCTGCTTTCTGTCAGCAACACCGGCTGTATCCAGAGCACCTCTGACTATCTTATATCTAACACCAGGTAAATCCTTTACCCTGCCGCCTCTTACCAGCACAACAGAGTGTTCCTGAAGATTGTGGCCTATTCCCGGTATGTATGCTGTAACCTCAGCACCGTTGGTAAGCCTCACCCTTGCAACCTTTCTCAATGCAGAGTTAGGCTTCTTGGGTGTTGTAGTATAAACTCTTACACAAACTCCCCTTCTCTGAGGATTATCTCTCAATGCAGGAGATTTTGTTTTCTTCCCTACTTCTTTTCTGCCCTTTCTCACTAACTGGTTCAAAGTTGGCACCTAAACACCTCCAAAAGTTGAAACGTTTGTATTTTTTATCCCTTTTATATCCTGCTTAATCAGCCTTTTAGGCACTGCAGTATTATCATTACGCATAAATATACTTACCTCAAAATGAGCCTCAGATATTATCAACGGTTTTTACTAATGTCAAGGTTTATTATGCGATTTTATTAACGTATCAAAAAAGCGGGAGAAAATCTCCCGCTTATCAGTTTTTCATAAACTTGAATTTTTCAGTCTTAATGTGTTCAGAACCTGTACCGGCAGGGATAAGTTTACCCATAATCACATTTTCCTTAAGTCCTCTCAGCTTGTCTGTCTTACCGGAACACGAAGCATCTGTAAGTATTCTGGTTGTTTCCTGAAAACTGGCTGCAGAAATGAAGCTTTCAGTGTTCAGGGCTGCCTTTGTAATACCCTGTAGTATAGGTCTGCCTTTGGGAGGTGTAAGCCCCTCTGCTAAAAGGTCCTGCTGAACTTTGGTAAAATCGGCTTTATATACCTCTTCATTAGGCATAAATTCAGAATCACCGGGGTCTTCAATTAAAATTTTCTTTAGCATCTGTTTTGAAATAACCTCAATGTGTTTATCGTTAATAGTAACACCTTGTTTCCTGTAAACTTCCTGTATCTCATTAACGATATACTTCTGCAACTCTTCTTCACCGAGAACTGACAAAATATCATGGGGATTAACAAGACCGTCAACAAGCGCTTCACCTGCTTTAACTCTGTCTCCCTCTCTGACATTTACATATTTCTGGATTGAAATATTGTAGTTCTTCCTATCGCCCGTTTCCTCATTTTCGATAACAACTTTTCTGTAGCCTTTTGTACTGCCTTCTATTTTTACCACACCGTCAATCTCAGCAATGATACCGGGTTCTTTCGGCTTTCTGGCTTCAAAAAGTTCGGCAACCCTGGGAAGACCCACTGTGATATCTTTTGTTTTTTGGGTTTCCCTCGGTATTTTCGCTACAACATCGCCGGGATACACCTCTTCCCCCTCTTCGACTGTTATCATAGCTCCGACGGGAAGGATATATCTCTCCGCAGTTTTATTTTCTTTGTTTTTTATAGAAACTCTGGGCTGCTTCTTATCCCTAGTATTACTAATCACAACTTTCTGTGAAAGTCCGGTAATCGGGTCAATATCCTCTTTCAGAGTTTCCCCTTCAATAATATCACCAAAGGCTACCCTGCCTTCCTGCTCCGTCATGATTACCGCTGCAAAGGGATCCCATTCGGCCAACAGTCTGCCCTGATTAACAGTTTCACCGTCTTCCACAAGGATTTTCGTTCCATATGTAATGTTGTATTTTTCAACTACCCGGCCGTCTTTATCCACTATCTGAATACTGCCGTTTCTGTTAAGAACAACATTCTGTTCGTAGCGGTTTCTGACAAGGTTAATGTCCACAAATTTCACTTTACCGCCGAATTTGGCATTTATACCGGATTCTTCAGCGGACGCTGATGCTGCGCCACCAATGTGAAACGTTCTCATCGTCAGCTGTGTACCCGGTTCACCAATCGATTGTGCAGCAATTATACCAACAGATTCACCTACTTCCACTTCTCTTCTTGTGCCCAGATCCATGCCGTAGCAATGCTTACATACACCATGATCCAGCTCACAGGTCAGCACTGATCTTACGGTAATCCTGTCAATACCAGCACGCTCTATTTTCTCTGCGATGTCTTCCGTTATAAGTGTATTTGCTTCAATAATCAGATCGTCGGTAACCGGGTCATAAACATCTTCAAGAGTATATCTTCCGTATATTCTTTCCCCGAGAGTTTCAATAACTTCACTGCCTTCCATAAGAGCACTTATCTCTATACCCTTAATAGTTCCGCAATCTTCATCGGATACTATTACATCCTGGGACACATCCACAAGCCTTCTTGTAAGGTATCCTGAGTTAGCAGTTTTAAGAGCGGTATCAGCGAGACCTTTCCTTGCTCCGTGTGTTGAAATAAAGTACTGAAGCACTGTGAGACCGTCTCTGAAATTAGAAATAATAGGCGTTTCTATAATTTCCCCTGAAGGTTTGGCCATAAGGCCTCTCATACCTGCAAGCTGACTAATCTGCGCTTTACTTCCCCGTGCACCTGAGTCAGCCATTACAAATATAGAGTTATAAAATTTTTCATGTTTATCTTCCGCACTCTTATCACCGCCAAGGTTAGCCAGATTGGTCATAAGTTTATTGGTGATAGAATCGTTTGCACGTGACCATATATCGATTATCTGGTTATAACGTTCGCCGGCTGTCAGAGCTCCTTCACGGTAATGCTCCTCTATATCCATAACCTTATTAAAAGCTTCATCAACAAGCTGCTGTTTCTCTTCAGGAATAACAAAATCGTCTACACATATCGAAAATCCGGCTTTTGTGGAATAGCGGAAACCTAAATCTTTTAAGTCATCCAGGAACTTAACCGTATAATAGTTCCCATGTTTTTTATATACATAATCAACGAGCTTTGTCAGCTCCTTTTTACCGAGAACTCTGTTCACAACCTCAAAATCCACTCCTGTCGGTACCACTTCAAACAGAATAACCCTTCCGGTTACGGTATCGTAGAGTTTATCATCTATCCTGACCTTAATTCTGGCATGCAGATCAAGCTTGTTCTGATCATATGCAACCACAACTTCCTGAGGTGATGAAAAAATCTTTCCTTCGCCCTTTGCGTTATCCATGCCTCTGGTCAGATAGTAAATCCCCAGTACCATATCCTGAGTGGGAACAGAAAGGGGTTTCCCGTGAGCTGGTGAAAGTACACTGTTAGTTGAAAGCATAAGGGTTCTGGCTTCCAGCTGCGCCTCGAGAGATAACGGAACATGAACTGCCATCTGATCACCGTCGAAGTCAGCATTAAAAGCCGGGCAAACGAGAGGGTGCAGCTGTATGGCCTTACCTTCAACAAGCTTCGGCTCAAAAGCCTGAATACCCAGCCTGTGAAGTGTTGGCGCTCTGTTCAGCATAACAGGATGTTCTGATATGACTTCCTCGAGAATATCCCAGACCTCAGAGCGTTGTTCCTCAACCATTTTTTTAGCCTGTTTAATGGTGGCGGCCAGCCCCTTTTCCTTTTCCAGTTTATAGTAAATAAAAGGTTTGAAAAGTTCCAAAGCCATCAGCTTTGGAATACCGCACTGATGCATTTTCAGATGCGGACCGGCAACAATTACCGAACGTCCGGAGTAATCAACCCTTTTGCCCAGAAGGTTTTGTCTGAACCGCCCCTGTTTACCCTTAATCATGTCACTGAGGGATTTTAAAGGACGTTTATTGGATCCTCTGATGACCCTGCCTCTTCTTCCGTTGTCAAAAAGTGCATCCACCGATTCCTGAAGCATCCTTTTTTCGTTTCGTACAATGATTTCAGGAGCATTAAGCTCAATTAGTTTTTTGAGCCTGTTGTTTCTGTTAATCACACGTCTGTAAAGGTCATTCAGATCACTTGTTGCAAACCGTCCCCCGTCCAGTGGTACAAGGGGTCTCAACTCGGGCGGGATTACCGGCACAACATCGAGTATCATCCATTCAGGCTTGTTGCCACTGCGGCGGAAAGCCTCCATTATCTTAAGCCTTTTGGCAATCTTGAGTTTTTTCTGCATACTTCCTGTTTCTTTAAGCTCAGTTTTCAGCTCAATTATGGAAAGATCAAGGTCAACTTTTTTAAGAAGATCCTTTATAGCTTCAGCGCCCATCTTGGCAACAAAGGAACCGTGACCGTACTCTTCAACCAACTTCCTGTACCTTTCCTCACTGAGCAGTTCTTTCTCTTTTAAAGGGGTTGATTTCGGATTTATTACAATATAAGATTCAAAATATATGACCCGCTCAATATCCTTGATATTTAAATCAAGCATTGCCCCTATACGGCTTGGCGAGCCTTTGAAGAACCATATATGACACACCGGTGAAGCAAGGTCGATATGACCCATGCGCTCCCGTCTTACTTTGGACTGAATAACTTCCACACCACACTTTTCACAGACAATGCCTCTGTGTTTCATACGCTTATATTTGCCGCAAAGACATTCCCAGTCCTTCACAGGACCGAATATTTTTGCACAGAAAAGCCCGTCCCTTTCCGGCTTAAAAGTCCTGTAATTTATTGTTTCTGGCTTCAAAACTTCACCGGAAGACCAGCTTCTTATCTTTTCCGGTGACGCGATTCTCACTCTTAAAGCATCGAAGAAAACCGGGCTTTTATCATCCTTAGTCGGATTACTTTTAATAGCTGTCACTTAGCCCTCCATTAATTTTCTATTTCATCAATTTCTTCTGTCGTTTCCTCTTTGTCGAGCTCTTCTTTTGTCATTAGCTCAACATCGAGTGCCAGACCTTGCAGTTCCTTTATCAGAACGTTAAAAGACTCGGGCATGCTTGCCTCAAAGTCCAGATTACCGTTAACAATTGCTTCATAAACCTTTGTTCTTCCTTCAACATCATCCGATTTAACAGTCAGCATCTCCTGAAGCACATGGGCCGCCCCGTAGGCTTCAAGCGCCCAGACTTCCATTTCACCAAGTCTCTGACCGCCGAATTGAGCCTTGCCTCCAAGAGGCTGCTGGGTAACCAGAGAATACGGACCTGTTGATCTGGCGTGAATTTTGGTTTCCACAAGATGATGAAGTTTTAGTATATACATTACGCCAACAGTGACTTCCTGATCAAAGCGTTCACCTGTCCTTCCGTCAAAAAGTACCGTCTGTCCGTCTGTCTGGAACCCGCTCTTTTTCAACATTTCCTTAATATCTGATTCCTGTGCACTGTCGAATACGGGGGTTGCAATATGCAGACCGAGTGCTCTTGCAGCCCATCCCAAGTGTGTTTCCAATACCTGTCCCACGTTCATACGGGATGGAACACCAAGGGGGTTCAGTGCAATTTCAGCAGGGGTACCATCGGGCAGGAACGGCATATCCTCTTCAGGCAGTATTCTGGAAATAACACCTTTATTCCCATGTCTTCCCGCCATTTTATCGCCTACCATCAGCTTGCGTTTAACAGCGATGTAAACCCTGACGGACTTTAATACACCGGCAGGAAGTTCATCGCCTTTCTCAACTTTCGATTTTAAATCCTTAAAATCTTCCTCAACCATTTTTATTCTATCAAAATATATGGCGTTTATCTGCGACAATTTATTTTCGAATTCATTCTTTTTCTTTACGGGCAGCATTACAAGCTCGGAATAGTCAAGCTTGTTTAACACTTTTTTGGTAAGTTTGCTGCCGGCATCAAGCTTCACACTTTCCGTTTCGAATGAATCCTGCAGAGTTTTGCCGCTCAGCAAGTCGACTATTTTATTCTTTCTTGCCACTTCAAGAGATTCCAGTTTCTTCTTATAGTCGTACTTTATCTTCTCGTACTCTTCGTGCTCAATTTCTTCAGTTCTCTCATCCTTTTCCACACCACGTCTTGTCATACACTGGACATCTACAACTGTACCTGTAATACCAGGAGGAACCCTTAGTGAGGCATCCTTTACGTCTCCGGCTTTTTCACCGAAAATTGCCCTGAGTAATTTTTCCTCGGGAGTGGACTGAGACTCTCCTTTGGGAGTGACCTTTCCCACCAGGATTTCACCCTCACTAACCTGAGCACCCGTTCTTATGATACCGCTTTCATCCAGGTTAGCAAGTGCTTCCTCACTCACATTTGGTATATCTCTGGTAATTTCTTCAGGTCCCAGCTTGGTATCTCTGGCTTCAACTTCGTATTCCTCGATATGAATGGAAGTGAAAGCATCCTCTTTTACGAGTTTTTCAGAAACCAGAATTGAGTCTTCGTAGTTGTAACCCATCCATGGCATAAACGCCACAATAACATTCCTGCCCAGAGCAAGATCACCCCTGTCTGTAGCAGGACCGTCAGCAATAGGATCGCCTTTAGCCACATAATCGTTTTTATTAACAATTGGTTTGTAATTGATGCATGTGTCCTGATTGGATCTTCTGTATTTTACAAGTTCGTAGACATCTATTCCGAAATCATCCTCTTTCTCATAGCGAATAACAACCTTCTCAGCATCTACGTAATCCACATATCCTTCATTTTTGGCAGTTATTACGGCTCCGGAGTCTTTGGCAACTTTGCTCTCCATACCGGTGCCGACTATCGGTGCATCTGTCTTGACCAGCGGTACCGCCTGACGCTGCATGTTAGATCCCATAAGTGCCCTGTTAGCATCATCATGTTCCAGAAAAGGAACAAGTGCAGTGGAAACCGAAACTATCTGCATCGGTGCAACGTCCATATATTGAATATCTTCCTTAGGCGAAGTAACTGACTCTCCTTTGTACCTTGAGGCCACAACCTCTCTGATAAAATATCCGTTTTCATCCAGAGGGGCATTAGCCTGGGCAATGCAAAAATCCTCTTCTTCAATGGCTGACATGTAGACAACATCATCCGTTACTCTGTTGTTTTCAACTTTTCTGTAAGGTGTTTCAATAAAACCGAATTCATTTATCCGGGCAAAAGTCGTTAAAGAGGTTATCAAACCGATGTTGGGTCCTTCAGGTGTTTCAATAGGGCAAATTCTGCCGTAGTGAGATGTGTGAACATCCCTTACTTCAAACCCCGCTCTTTCTCTGTTAAGTCCTCCGGGACCCAATGCCGAAAGTCTCCTTTTATTCGTAACCTCACTTAGAGGATTTGTCTGATCCATAAATTGCGAAAGCTGGTAACTTCCGAAAAATTCTTTTATGGAAGCAGAAAGAGGCTTGGCATTAAGGAGATCCTGAGGAGACAACTCCTCTATATCCTGAATACTCATCCTTTCTTTTACAGTTTTTTCCATCCTGGTAAGGCCGATTCTTATATGATTCTGAAGCTGTTCGCCCACAGCCCTGACCCGTCTGTGACCGAGGTGGTCAATGTCATCTACTTTATCGAGCCCCTGTCTTATATTGTCAAGCACCCTGACTGTTTCCACTATATCTTCCGGTGTCAGTGTAGTTGTATCAAGGGGGGTATTTAATTTCAGTCTTTTGTTAATTTTCAGTCTTCCCACTCGGGATAGGTCATAACGTTTTTCATTAAAGAACAGATTATCAAACAGATTCTGTGCAGTCTCAAGAGTGGCCGGTTCACCCGGGCGCAACTTCTTGTATATTTCCAAGAGTGCTTCTTCCTGTGTTTTAACCTTGTCAGATGCTAAGATATCTCTTATGGCACTGTCGCTTGACTGCCTGTCAATACTCAAAACTTTAAAAGATTCTATACCGTTATCTTTCAACCTTTCAAGAATTTCTTCGCTGATAGGGGTGTTTGACTCTGCAATAATTTCCCCTTCCAGATCAGCAATATCTTCAGCTATATATGTTTCTTCAATATCCTCTATATTTATCGGTATATATTGGATTCCAGCTTTAACAAGCCTCTTTCTTGCTGCTTTTGTAATCTTGTAGTTAGCTTTTACAAGTATTTCACCGGTTTCATCTTTGATTTCACAGCTGTTTCTTCTGCCGATAATTTTTTCCGGATCAAAATCCTTAACCATCCCGTCATCAGTGAAATGTATCGTTTCTGTACCGTAATAAGTACCGAGTATTTTCTGTTCATCCAGACCAAGAGCTTTTAGAAGTACGGTTACGGGAATCTTCCGTTTTTTATCAATTCTGACATACATCACATTCTTTGCATCAAATTCAAAATCTATCCAGGAACCTCTGTAAGGGATTATTCGCGCACTATACAAGTGTTTTTCCACAACACTTTTTCCAGCCGTAGCATCTTCAAAAAATATCCCCGGGGAACGGTGTAACTGATTAACAACTACCCTTTCCACACCGTTAATGACAAATGTACCCCTTTCCGTCATTAATGGAATATCACAAAGATAAACTTCAGCCTCTTTTGCCGATAAAACGGATTTTTCATTGGTTTCTTCATCTATATCATAGTTCACCAAACGAACTTTTACTCTAAGCGGAGCAGCATATGTTGTTTTACGCTGTATTGCTTCAGATGCAGTATATTTTGCTTTATCAAGAGCATAGCTCACATATTCCAAAATAGATGTCTCATTGAAATCGGTAATGGGAAAGACTTCCCTGAATACCTGCTCCAGACCTTTTTCCAGTCTTTCGTGCGAAGGTACATGCTCCTGGAGCAGCTGGGCATATGATTCCTTCTGGACTTCGATTAAGTCCGGTAAATCTACCACCTGTCTGATTTTTGAAAAATTTAATCTTTCGATGGAATTTGAAGATTTTGTCATGTTTTCCACCTGCCGGGAATTATATTTTGATTACTAAGATACATTAAGGGCGCAGCTGCGCCCTTAATGAATATATTGCGTTAAATTTTAAAAATAGTTACTTTATTTCTATTCCTGCGCCGACTTCCTCAAGTTTTCCTTTGAGTTCTTCCGCTTCCTCTTTGGTAACACCTTCCTTAACAGGTTTTGGTGCACCGTCCACAAGAGCTTTGGCTTCTTTAAGGCCAAGTCCGGTTATCTCTCTGACAACCTTAATAACCTGAACCTTCTTATCACCAGCTGATGATAACACAACATCAAACTCAGTTTGTTCAGCAGCTTCTTCAGCAGCTTCGCCGCCTGCAGCCGCACCGGGAGCCATAGCCATAGGTGCTGCAGCAGAAACACCAAATTTGTCCTCGAGCTCTTTAACAAAGTCAGCCAGCTCGATAACAGACATATTTTCGATAAATTCAACTACTTGTTCTTTTGTGATAGACATATCCTATCCTCCATAAGTTAATTATTTTCTTTTTGATCCTTAATGGCATTAAGCACATTCAAGAAGTTCCTTGGAACATTTGCAAGAAGGGAAACAAAATTTCTTGCCGGCGCTGTCATGCTTCCTAACATTTTCGACAACAATTCCTCTCTGGAAGGTATATCCGCAAGGGCAATAATATCCTGTTCGCTTAACACTGCTCCTTCAAAATACCCACCTTTGATATCGAAAGCGTCGTATTCTTTGGCAAACTTTTTGAACTCTTTGGCAACTGCTGTTGGTTCTCCTTTAACAATGGCGCAAGCTGTAGGTTGTACAAGGTGCTCATGAAGTCCTTCTATTTCCTGTTTTTCCAGGGCCAGTTTCAAAAGTCTATTTTTAACAACTTTAAAGTTGCTGTCTAAAGATTTTATTGTACTTCTGACATTTTCCATCTGAGGAAAGTTCAATCCTTTAAAATCTGTAAGGAAAATTGCAGAAGCTTCGGATATTTCGGTTGAAAGTTCTTCTACTAACTGCTCTTTATCACTTCTTTTCAATTTAGTCCTCCTCTTTCCGGCCGCATCTATAACAACCGGTTTCCGCAGGATTTACGTTTGCACACCTGCTTCTTCAACCAGAATTACTTTCGATTTTTACAGTTTCAGTTCTCCAAGCAGTTGTTGTTGGTCAACTTTAAGTCCCGGTCCCATCGTTGTAGAGATATAAACTCCCCTTACATACTGCCCCTTGGCAGACTCGGGTTTCGCTTTTACCAGCGAATCGATCAAAGACTTAAGATTTTCAGCCAACTGTGTGCTTTCAAAACTTTTCTTTCCAACCGGGGCATGTATTATCCCGGCCTTGTCAACCCGGTATTCTATCATACCGGCTTTCAGATCACTTACCACTTCTTTAATATTGTTTGTTACTGTGCCCACTTTGGGGTTGGGCATTAACCCTCTTGGCCCTAATAACCTACCTAACTTACCTACGCTTGCCATCATGTCGGGTGTTGCAACTACCTTGTCAAAGTCAAACCAACCTCCCTGAATTTTGGTCACCAAATCGTCGTCGCCTACATAGTCAGCACCTGCGTCTTTTGCCTCCTGGGCTTTATCCCCTTTTGCAAAAACAAGAACTTTCACGGTCTTGCCAGTTCCATGGGGCAAACTTACAGACCCCCTGACCATTTGATCTGCATGCCTCGGATCTACTCCCAATTTAACAACAGCTTCCACTGTCTCGTCAAAGTTAGCAAAAGTTACTTCCTTGAGCAGGCTCAAAGCTTCCTGCAATTCATAGCTTTTAAGCCTGTCAATCTTACTTAAAGCTTCTTTATATTTTTTCCCATGTTTAGCCATGATTACTCCTTAAATTTAAAGTTCTACTTCCACTCCCATACTTCTTGCAGAACCGGCAACAATTTTAACAGCCTGATTTATATCATTGGTGTTTAAGTCCGGCAATTTAACCTCAGCAATCTTTTTGACCTGATCTGCAGATAATTTACCTATCTTCTCAAGCTTGGGACTGCCGGAGCCCTTTTCTTTGTTCAATTCCTTTTTAATAAGTATGGAAGTTGGCGGTGTCTTCGTAATGAAGGTAAAAGACCTGTCTTCATACACAGTGATAATCACAGGGATAACCATGTCACCCTGATTTTGTGTCGCCGCATTGAAAGCTTTGCAAAATTCCATAATATTCACACCCCGCTGACCCAGGGCAGGACCAACTGGTGGCGAAGGATTAGCTTTCCCCGCGGGTATTTGTAATTTTATTTGACCTAATTCTTTCTTAGCCATTGCATTTCCTCCAAAAATTTAGCCCACACGTTTAACTTGTAAATAGTCGAGCTCAATAGGTGTTTGTCTTCCGAAAATACTCACTATTACTTTTACTTTTTCTTTCTCAGGGTTCACTTCGTCCACTACACCGTTAAAACCTAAGAAAGGACCGTCGACAACTTCCACGGTATCTCCTTTCATATATTTGGCGGCCATACGTGGAGCTTGTGATTTAGCCAGATCAATCATGGCTTTTACATCCTGCTCAGGAATCGGAACAGGGTTTATCCCTCCGACAAAGCCGGTTACTTTAGGTATTGACTTAACCTTATGCCAGTTAGTGGTGTTCATTTCCATATGAACAAGTATATACCCCGGAAAAGTTTTTTTCTTGCTTATTTTCTTTTTTCCTTTTTTGAGTTCAACTACATCTTCTGTGGGTATAAGCACATCATCAATATCATCATATAAATTTTCATTTTTAATCTTTTCTTCCAGCAGTTGTTTAACTCGCTTTTCAAAACCGGAATATGTGTGAACAACATACCATTCTTTAGCCATCAAACTACCCTATCAACAGATTGAAAAGTCTCGAAAGCCCGGCGTCAACTATACCCAAAAATATGGAAATGACAATTACAAGCACAATTACTACAGCAGTTGTACCGATAGTGTCATCTTTGCTGGGCCAGGTTACTTTCTTTAATTCTTCTTTTACTTCGGTTAAAAACGTTGTTATTTTTCCCACAATGAACTCCCAATACAAAAAGGATATGGCAGGCCAGGAGGGACTCGAACCCCCAACCCCCGGTTTTGGAGACCGGTGCTCTGCCAATTGAGCCACTGGCCTACTTATATCTTATTTGGTCTCTTTATGAAGTGTATGTTTTCTGCAATGCTTGCAGTATTTACTGAATTCCAGTTTACCTGTAGTCGTCTTTTTATTTTTCGTCGTATTATAGTTTCTGTTTTTGCACTCAGTGCAAGCCAATATCACAATATCTCTCATTATCTATTACTCCACGATTTCTGTAACGACACCGGCACCTACTGTCCTGCCGCCTTCACGTATAGCAAATCTCAACCCCTGCTCCATCGCTATCGGTTGAATCAAATCCACGTCACAGCTGATATTATCTCCGGGCATTACCATCTCTACTCCCTCAGCCAATGTTATCACTCCAGTCACATCCGTCGTACGGAAGTAAAACTGTGGACGATATCCGCTGAAAAATGGCGTATGACGACCACCCTCTTCTTTTGTCAATATATATGCCTCACACTTAAACTTACGGTGCGGCGTTATACTACCTGGCTTCGCAAGTACCTGACCACGCTCTACATCATCCTTCTTGATACCTCTAAGAAGTACACCTACATTATCTCCGGCTTCTCCTTCATCAAGTATCTTACGGAACATCTCAACTCCCGTTACCACAGTCTTACGGGTGTCTGTAAGCCCTACTATCTCTATCTCGTCCTGTACCCTTACCTTACCTCGCTCAACTCTTCCCGTAACTACTGTCCCACGGCCGGATATACTGAATACATCCTCGATCGGCATCAAAAACGGCTTGTCTATATCACGCTCAGGAGCAGGTATATAATCATCCATCGCCTGAAGCAATTCCCATATACACTTCGTCTTCTCTTCATCTTCAGCATTCTCCAACGCCTGCAGTGCACTACCCTTGATTATCGGAATATCATCTCCGGGAAATTCATAGGTGTTTAGAAGATCTCTTATCTCAAGCTCTACAAGCTCAAGCAACTCCTCATCATCCACCATGTCGCACTTGTTCATGAAAACTACTATACTGGGAACTCCTACCTGTCTCGCCAAAAGAATGTGCTCCCTTGTCTGAGGCATAGGGCCGTCCGCTGCACTTACTACCAATATCGCTCCGTCCATCTGCGCTGCACCTGTAATCATGTTCTTTACATAGTCTGCGTGACCAGGACAGTCTACGTGTGCATAGTGGCGCTTGTCGCTCTCGTACTCAACATGAGCAGTGGCTATCGTTATACCACGCTCCTTCTCCTCAGGGGCCTTGTCTATATTACCAAACTCAATATAATCTGCGTACCCCTTTAATGACAGTACATGTGTCATCGCTGCTGTCAATGTCGTCTTACCATGGTCAACGTGGCCTATCGTGCCTACGTTTACGTGAGGTTTCTTCCTTTCGTACTTTTGCTTGGACATAGTACTCCCTCCATTGTTTTAAAGCCCACGACCGGAATTGAACCGGTGACCTCGTCCTTACCAAGGACGCGCTCTAACCGACTGAGCCACGTGGGCATATTTCTTTTATACAAACAAAAAATAGACGAAGGCACACTTTTACTACCTCCGTCTTATTCTTCTCAAATTTAAGCGGGCGACGGGATTCGAACCCGCGACCCTCAGCTTGGAAGGCTGATGCTCTAGCCAACTGAGCTACACCCGCATTTATGGGGAGAGGAGGATTCGAACCTCCGAAGGCAAACGCCAGCAGATTTACAGTCTGCCCCCTTTGGCCACTCGGGTATCTCCCCTATAAAAGCTGGCGAAGGGACTTGAACCCCCAACCTACTGATTACAAGTCAGTTGCTCTACCAATTGAGCTACGCCAGCAATAAGTAGCGGATGTGGATAGTATCCAAATTAAATTTTTTTGTCAAGTTTTTTATACATTTTTTTCCAAAATTCCATGAAGCAGCCTATCACACTCTCATAAAATAAAAAACTGTCAATTGGGAACAACAAGAACATTTCCCGGCATTAATTTCGCATTCTCAAGTCCGTTCACCCTCATAATTCTATTTACGGAAGTACCGAATCTTTTTGCAATGTCCCATAGTGTATCGCCACGCCTCACTACATATTTTGCACTGCCTTTTTTAGCCACTCTGACATAATCAAATTCTGTTCTCTTGGAAACAACTACAGTATCCCCCGGATGTATAAGACGGGGGTTTATTCCTTTATTCATAGCCAGAAGATCATTAAGGGACAAACCGAAACGGTGTGCTATGTCATAAAGATTATCCCCTTTTTTCACAATATACACAGAAGGAACGTAAGGTCTGACTTCTCTTAGAAACCTGTCATAATAACCGGCAGTATAAAGTTTTTTATTGGGGACAAAAACAATTCTGTCATATACTATCCTGTTGTAATTAATACCGTTTAAACGTTTAAACTCATAAACAGATGTATTAAATTTATTGGCAATTTTCCAAACCGATTCGCCCCTTTCAGCTCTGTAAATTTTCAGACCGAGAAAATCTTTTGGAGACCCTTCAGCAAGAGCAGCTTTCACCATCCCGCCTTTCCCGAATGGTACTCTGAGTGCAAAACCGTCTGTTGGCGGGGTTATAGGCTTTTTAAGCGAAGGGTTAAGCTCTTTCAGCTTTTCCACGGATATATTAAACCTGTCGGCAATGACATATAAATTCACCGGCTGATTAAGGGTAACCTTATCATAAACAAGCGGCGATGTATCCGGAACTTTAAATCCGTATTTCATATAATTGTTATAAAGTATTGTAAGTGCGATAAATTTGGGGACATAATTTTCCGTTTCCCTGTATAAAAATCTGTGCTCTTTCAACTCAAAGAAATTTTTTGTATCATAACGTCTTATTCCCTGGACAACTTTATAGTAACCGCCGTTATAAGCAGCTATTGCAAGAAACCAGTCTCCAAGATTCTCATACAAATACTTTAAATGTTCGGCAGCAGCCTCAGTTGATTTTTCAAAATCCCTCCTCTCATCAACCCAAAAATTATTCTTCAAACCGTATATCTCGCCGGTGGATTCAATGAACTGCCACATCCCTCCTGCATCGGCATGAGAATAAGCACCTACATTAAAACCGCTCTCGGCAAAAGCCAGACATGCAAGATCAAGCGGTAATCCGTGTTTCAGAAAAATATCCTGTACTATATACATATATTTGTAAGACCGGTTCAGCCACTTCTGAAACGTATGGGGATAACGTCTGCCATATAACTCTAAATAATATTTAACTCTTTCAGTAACAACAATGGGGATATCATATTTTGATTGTTCTTTAACTTCAGGGTCAATATCCAGTTTTTCGTCAAAAATACCGGCATGTTTTACCGATAATTCAGGTTTATAGAGATTTTTTAAAGTAAAATCAGGCAGAAAAGGTTCACCTGAAATGTTATCCGTTTTTGACATATTATCTGTACCTGTTTTATAAGAATTTTCAGGTGCAATATTCCCGGCACCTGCCTTCTTATTATGAAAAAACTGACTGCTGTTTATCGACGAACAGGATATCAGAAACACGGACACAAAAACAAAATAAAATATTCTTATCATAAATGACATATATATTCTCCAATTTCCAGAATCAAGTGCATCATTAAAAAATCCATATCAATTTTCACAATATACCGCAAACATTAAATGCGGACTTTCACAGATTTGGCATGAGCTGTTAGTTCTTCACTGTTTGCAATGCCCATAACATCTTCAGCGCATTCTCTCAAAGCATCTTTGGAAAAATTTACAATGCTGCTTCTTTTAAGAAAATCATATGCACCCAAAGGTGAAAAAAATCGAGCCGAACCTCCGGTTGGCAGAGTATGATTGGGCCCGGCAATGTAATCACCGACAGCTTCAGGTGTATAATGCCCCAGAAAAATTGCTCCGGCATTCCGTACTTTAAACATCAGTTCGTAAGGGTTTGCCACGCACAATTCCAAATGTTCAGGAGCAATCTTATCAGAAACCTCTGCAGCCTCTTCAAGGTTTTCAACCAATACAATGGCACCAAAATCCTTTAAAGAAGCCTCCGCTATATCTTTTCTCGGCAATTCGCCCAACTGTTTTTTCAATTCAGCATTTACGCTTTCAGCCAACGCTTTTGAATCGGTAATTAAAACAGATGAAGCCATCTCATCGTGTTCGGCCTGACTGAGCATGTCAGCTGCAACGAATTGAGGACGGGCAGATTCATCGGCGATTATTGTTATCTCACTCGGGCCGGCAATCATGTCAATATCCACAAAACCGAAAACAAGCTTTTTAGCCAAAGCAACAAATATATTACCAGGCCCTACAATTTTGTCCACTTTTTCAACCGTTTCAGTCCCATATGCCATGGCTGCCACAGCCTGAGCACCGCCTATTTTATACACCTTTTTAACTCCACCGAGATACGCCGCAGCCAAAACACTTTCCTGAATTTTGCCGTGTGCAGCAGGAGTTGACATTACAATGTTTTCCACACCTGCAACATTTGCCGGGACACTGTTCATCAAAACTGACGAGGGATAAACCGCTTTGCCGCCGGGAACATATATCCCGACATTTTCAACAGGGCTGATTTTCTGACCGAGAATGATCCCGTTATTCCCGTTAATAAGCCACGTCTTCTCCATCTGTTTTTCATGATAAAAACGGATGGACTTTTCAGCCTTTATCAGCGAATTTTTCAATCCGCTCTCCAGTTTATCAAAAGATGACTTCAGTTCATCCACGCCAATTACATAGCTTTCATTCAAATCATGATTATCAAACTTCTTTGTATACGATTTTACAGCTTTATCGCCGTTGATTCTTACATCTTTCAGTATATCCATCACTATGGACAAATATTTCTCGTCGAAAAGTTCTCCCCTGTTAAGAATTTTGTTAAGTTTATCGCTGTTCTTGTCAATTATCATACACCACCTGCCGGATATTTATCGGTTTTTGGACAGAAGCTCATCCACAATATTTAAAATATCTTCAGAACGCAACTTCTCATCTTCTGCAAAAGAGGAAATTGCCGGAGCGTCAGCATGACCTGTAATCATACCAAGATCGGTATCAAAGCCATTTTCTTTGCATACACTCTTAATAATTTGTTTAAATTTATAAACGATATCGTCATGCACAGAACCGTCACTGTGAGGCATAATAAGATAAAATACATCTCTTCCAAATCTGCCGATCATATCACTTTTACGGAAATTTTCATTCATCAAACCGCCCAGGTCCCTTATAAATTTATCTCCTGCACGATGACCGTATTTATCCACAATCTTTTTAAGATCATCTATTTCAAAAAGGTAAAAATCAAAAGGACAGCCATAGCGCATATATCTGTGAAGCGCTTGATTAAGAAATTCATACATAGCAAGGGTGTTATAGGTGTTACTCGTTATGTCCACCCGGGACTGTCTGTAAAGTTTTTGGGAATCATAAATTTTTCTAAGAGAAACTGAAATCTTAAAAGACAGATCCCTGATAAAATCAAAACTGCTTTCCCCGTCAAATCTTGAAGGATCTTTGCTGTATAAATTAAGGCTGCCGATAATTTTATTATTTTCTATTACAGGTGAAAAAAGATATGAGCCAAAATCATCACCTTTCAAATCAAACTCATTTATCATATTGGTTTTACCCGAATCACAATACGGTCTCTTCTCAAGATAAAAATATCTGAATGTCCGGTCTTCAGTAAAAATTATATTGTCCAGATAATCAATCTCACCGAACACTTCCTCTTCAAAAACCACGTTATTTACAAAAAGCAGAACCCTGTCAATGGAAAAGATTTCTTCAAGATATCTCAGCGGCTTCTCTGAATAATCCTCAAGATTCTCCGACATCAAGAAAGCATATTCAACAACCTTAAAGCCTTCATACTTGGCTTCATTTTCTTTGACCAAACCGAGAATGCCTTCGAGTTCTCTTTTCAACTCACCGTTTTCTTTCAGAATATTGTTTACTTTGCTCATATCGCACCCTTCACAGCAGTGATAATCATTTTATTTCAATGCCCCCAAATCTTTGCCGATCTTCCCTTTAACACTCATATTGACATCCAAATGAACGATTTTTTCCATTATATCTTTGAGTTTATGAAACACTGTATCCACTTCACCATCTTTAATTTCAAAAATCAGTTCATCGTGAACCTGAAGTATAAGTCTGCCGTTAACATTTTTATCTGCAAGATATGCAAACGTATCAAGCATTGCCTTTTTTATAATATCAGCTGCAGATCCCTGTATCGGTGCATTTATTGCAATTCTCTCCGCTCTGCTGCTCAGAGCTTTGTTTTTGCTTGAAAGTTCTTTGACAAAACGTTTTCTTCCAAAAAGTGTTTCTGTATAACCCTGCTCTTTGGCACGTTTTAAAGCATCTTTGATATATGAATCAACCTTAGGGTACAATTTAAAATATTTATCAATAAACTCTTTGGCTTCCTTTTGGCTTACCCCGGTATCTCTGGCCAGACCGTAAGGGCTCAGCCCATAAATAATACCAAAATTCACCGCCTTTGCAATCCTTCTTAAATTACTGTCAACATCCTTTTCATCGATGTTAAAAATGGAAGCGGCAGTTTTTTTGTGTATATCCGCATCCGCTTCATAAGCTTCCAATAATGTTTTATCACCTGATAGATGTGCCAGAAGCCTCAGCTCAATTTGGGAATAGTCGAAAGAGATAAGCGAATAATCCTCCTCCGGTATGAAAGCTGACCTCACCCTGGAAGCGATTTTCCCCCTTTGGGGTATATTCTGCAAATTCGGATTGGAGGATGAGAGACGCCCTGTAGCTGTACCTACCTGGTTAAAAGTTGAATGAACACGGCCGGTCTTTGAGTTTACATAGTCACCGAGTTTCCCTGTATAGGTGTTTTTTAATTTTGAATACTCTCTGTGTGTCAGTATCAACTCCAGAAGCTCTGCATATCCGGGATTCATTATAATTAGATTTTTCAGTGATTCTTCGTTGGTGGAATATCCCGTTTTTGTTTTTTTGTATGGTTTTATACCAAGCTCATCAAACAAAACTTCAGAAAGCTGTTTAGGCGAATTGAGATTGATTTCCTTATTCAATGCTGAAAATATTTTCCCCTCAATCCGACTCAATTCACTTGCAAGCTCATCATCAACTGCTTTCAACTTTTCTCTGCTGAGTTTGATACCGTCAAGCTCCATACAGGCCAAAACCTCGGCTGTAGCAACTTCTATATTTTCATACACATCTTCAAAATCATTCTTTTTAAATTCTGTATAAATACTTTCCGCCTGCTCATTCAGTCTTTTCAAAAATGCACTGACATCCTCTTCCTTCTGTTTTTTTATGCCGCCGGAATCCGGATCGTTGAGCCAGGAAATTATCTCCAGATCAAGGACACCTTTTACAGGCGATTGAAGATGTTTATATATGTTCTTGTATGAAAAAACATATTTAGCCTGTGAAGCTTTTTTGTAATCTTTTTCTACATTGTAGTTGTGTGAATCAGCCGTATAAAACGAACCTTCCACGAAAGCTGCTAAGTCAGGTTTGCCGACATCACCGTTGCCCAGATCTACATTTTCGTTTTTGCCGAAAAGCCTTTGTTTTATCTGATTCAGCTCGTATTTTTCCAGAAACTCCAAAAGACTGCTTTCATCGAATCTTTCACTTTTATCAAATTCAATTTCAGTTCTGATGGGCTCAGTCAATTCTTTGCTTAAGAAAGCGTCATCCCTGTATTTTTCCAGTTTATCCCTCACTGAGGATTTCAAATCATCAAGATGCTTATAGATATTCTCCAGACTCCCGTATTTCTTAAGTAAAGGAGCTGCAGTCTTAGGACCGATACCTTTCACACCGGGGATATTATCAGAAGAATCGCCCACAAGCGCCAGGAAGTCAGGGATCTGTTCCGGAGTAACTTCGAATTTATCAACTACTTCTTTTACACTGATTACCTTATTATTCTGATAATCGTAAATCTTAACTCTGTCATTAACAAGCTGATATATGTCCTTATCTTTGGTAACTATATAAACGTCATCCTCACAATCCTCAGACAGGGTAAAAATAATATCATCAGCCTCAACTCCCTCTTTTGCAAAAACATTCACACCCAGCAGCGGAATAACATTTTTAAGCATTTCAATCTGAGGTATGAGATCCTCGGGAGCGGGCTGTCTGTTTGCTTTATATTCCTCATCCATGCCGTGACGCTCTGTTTTGCCTTTTGAATCAAAAGTCACGATCATTTCCTCAGGATTGAGCTCTTCCTTAAGACTCAGCAGAATATTCAGAAAAGTATGAACCACTGATGTCGGTACTCCCCTAGTGTTCGTAAGCTTGGGAGTTTTATAATATACCCTGTATGCAACTGAATGACCGTCAATAATTAAACGCATAAATCAACCTTTCCAAAACGATTTTTATCTAAATTTACAACATCTCATAAGAATTTAAAAGACAATTTTTATATCGCTTCAATTCAAGTGCAGCAAAAATCTACCAATTGCAACATCCAAAATTTACACATTTATATGCACCAGTCGGAAGTATCTGAGTTAGTTAAGCCTTTTTGGGTAGTAGAGACTGTCCAGGTTCAAGGCTGATGAAAGTTTGGTTATTCCTGGTAATTTATAGTTATTAATTCAAGCAAACTTACCGCTTAACACTAATATCAAGTTTCGCACTTCTCTGTGTCATTGCGAAACCCTGTGAAAACAGGCTTGTGGCAATCTCAAAATAAGAAAAGTATGGAGATTGCTTCGTCGTTATCACTCCCTGCCCTGTTAAATGCCACAGGCAATCAGCGAAGCTGATATTTAACAGGGTGAACAAAGACTTTCAATAGGTGCAAGTGCGAAACTTGAGCTAATATTTTATTCAACTTTATCAACCCTCTCAATCACCTTGCCCCTTGTAACTCAGCCCTTTAACCCTCTCACCACTTCATTATTTGACCATCTCATTATCTCCTTATTAAATTAAGTTAGTGTAAATATTAAAAAATATGAAGTTGCCAATATCTAAAAGTATTGACATATTCATCCGCCGGGGATAAACAAAAATTACATAAAAATATGATAAGAGGGTTATATTATGTTAGAACGTTTATTCAAGTTTTCCGAACACAACACCAACGTAAAAACCGAAATTATCGCAGGTATTACTACTTTTATGACCATGGCTTATATCATTTTTGTAAACCCTGCAATACTTTCCAAAACCGGAATGGATTTTGGAGCTGTAATGCTGGCAACGGTTATTGCGGCAGGTTTCAGTACTATTTTCATGGGGCTGTTCGCCAATTATCCTTTTGCGCTGGCTCCAGGTATGGGTTTGAACGCTTATTTCGCGTTCACAGTTGTAGGTCAGATGGGTTATTCCTGGCAGACAGCTCTCGGAGCAGTTTTCATCTCAGGTGTAATATTTCTTATCCTCACCGTTGCCAGGATAAGGGAAGTCATTGTCTATTCCATCCCAGAATCCCTTAAACTGGCCACGGCAGGTGGCATAGGTCTTTTTATAGCATTGATAGGTTTGAAGGAGGTCGGCATTATTGTCAAGAACCCTGCCACTCTTGTCTCACTTGGTGATATGACAGCGGCATCCGCAATAATGACGATTATTGGAATAATTATAATCGGTGCTCTTATCGCCAGAAAACTCAAAGGTGCTATACTTATCGGCATACTGATTATATGGATCATAGGACTCTTGGCAGGGCTGTCTGAATTTAAAGGTATCATAGGAATGCCCCCGGATATATCACCGGTATTTTTCAAATTGGATATTTCCTCGGCTCTGGATATCGGCTTTTTCGGTATCGTTTTTGCATTTCTGTTTGTTGATTTGTTTGACACAACGGGAACTTTGGTTGGCGTTGCAAAACAGGGAGGATTTATCAAAAAGAACGGTGAATTTCCCCGTGTCAACAGAGCATTAACTGTAGACGCTGTAGGAACCTGTTTCGGTAGTGTTTTAGGGACATCCACCATCACAACATACATAGAAAGTGCTTCAGGGGTAGCTGAAGGCGGTAGGACAGGCTTAACATCCGTTGTAGTCGGCATCCTCTTTCTACTAAGTATGTTCCTTGCGCCCTTAGCCGAATCAATACCGGCCTATGCAACTTCGCCGGCGCTGGTCATTGTAGGAGTTTTCATGCTGAAAACAGTCACCAAAATCGATTGGGAGGATATGACGGAAGCCCTTCCTTCATTTATGGTAATAATATCTATGCCGTTTTCATACAGTATCGCAACAGGTATTGCCATGGGATTTATATTTTACCCCATAACAAAGACTTTGGCTGGAAAAGCTAACGAAGTTAAACTTACCGTATGGATTTTGGCGCTTATTTTTATAGCAAGATTCATATACCTTGGGACTGCGTAAAATATGAAAACACTTTTTGAAAACGTTTTTATCCCGGATTTTGACAAAAACGTATTTTTCAAATCAAATGTTTTGATTAACAACGGTGTTATTGCAGAAATCACCGACTCCAAACCTTATGCGGACGAATACTATAACGGTGACAGTCTGCATATAACGCCGGGTTTTATCGACTGCCACGTGCACATTGAAAGTTCTCATCTCACTCCCTCTGCTTTCGGTGATGTCGTATCGAAACACGGCACTCTTCATGTCGTTACCGACAATCACGAAATTGCAAATGTCGGGGGTATGGGCGCAGTTGAATATTTCATGGATGAAGCGAAACATTCCTTTTGTAATATCAAATTTGCCGTTCCTTCATGTGTCCCGGCAACACCTTTTACCACATCCGGTGCCCAATTGGGTATTGATGAAATATCGTCTCTGCTGGAAAAAGAAGAAACGGTAAGCTTAGGTGAGATGATGAATAACCCAGGGGTTATCCAGGGCGAAGAAAAATTTGTAGTATCAATCGCAAAAGCCAAAGCTTTAGGTAAAGTCATTAACGGCCATGCACCGGGACTTAGCGGAGAAGATTTGTTAAAATATGTTGCTGCAGGTGTGATGGATGATCATGAAAGCGAATCATACCACGATATTAAAACCAAGCTTGAAGCCGGCCTTAAGATATTCTTAAGAGAGGGTTCTGCTGAACACACCGATAATAAAGCTTACGAACTTATAAACGAGTACCCGGACGATATAATGTTCTGCACAGATGACAAATCATTAAACCACATTTTGAGAGACGGTCATATAAGTTATAATGTTAATAAAGCTTTAAAGCTCGGGATACCACCTGTTAACGTTCTGAAAGCCGCCAGCCGAAACGGATTGAAATATTATGGACTGGACAGGTATTCAGAAATCAAGCCTGGAATGTATGCAAGTTTTACCATCGCCGACATCAGCAGTAAATCTTTTGAAATAAAGGATATTTACATCGACGGTAAAAATCTCTCCCATTTTTCTCAAAAAAACAGCTTCACACCGGTCCCTGAAAAATTGCAAAACTCGATGAATATTGCCAACCAGTCCGAAATCCCCCAAATGAACAATGAACAGGCATGCATCCGAGTTAAAGACGGAAGTCTGATAACAGAACATTTGGTTGATTCATCAAAAACATATGACCTGGAAAATGACATACTGAAATTATGTGTATTCGAACGATATGGATACGGAAACCGTGCATCCTGTAAAATTAACGGTTTTAATCTGAAAAGAGGAGCATTTGCTTCTTCCATTGCCCATGACTGTCACAATATCGTGGCTGTGGGCACAAGTGATGAAAGTATCCTAAAGGTTGTAAATTCAGTTATAGACAACGGGGGAGGACTGGCAGTATCTGATGATAACAGCCTCTTCACACTCCCCCTTGAAATCGGCGGGCTCGTAACATCGAAGGCTCCGGGGGCGGTAGTGGAGAGCTTAGTGCGTATCAACGAACAAATCGCAGAAATGGGCTGCACATTGACAGATCCTTTGGGAACACTAAGCTTTATGGCGCTGGAAGTAATCCCTCATCTAAAATTAACAGATAAAGGATTGTTCGATGTGGATAATTTCCGTTATCTTTGAAAAATGCCATTATGGGGGTGGGTGAGTTCAACGTTCAACGTTATTTAGCGCTTAGCACTAACTAAATGTCATAGCTCTTAAAAAATGGGAAGTGAAAGCTTACACAAAGTACTTTTTTGTGTTTTGCAAGTGGGTAGCACCAGCCGGAGGCTGGTAAATATATTGTGTATCACAAATTTATCGGTCTTCGACCGATGCTAGTGGAATACATTACTTCAGTCCCGCAAATCTGTAAATAATGAATTACAAAAAAGGATTTGCCCGGCTAAAGCCGCGCTTCCTGACTTGTGCAAAACTCTTGAAGTCTCAAATATATATTTTTGAAAACAAAAAACCGGAGCGTGAACTCCGGTTTTTCTATATTTACTTCAGATTCTTGGGTATCAGAACCGTTCCTTTTGCTATTTCGTCATTTATACTGCATTTGCCGTCATAGCAGGCATCCTTTCCGGAAAGCACCGTCTCATCAACATCAAAATAATATTTTTTCAAATATCCGTCTACATCTTTCTCTACAACAGCCTTTGTGGACAAATAGTTATTGTGATATCTGGCGTTTACAAAAATTTCTACAGAGCCCTCAGCCGGTTTTTGGTAGGAAAAGGTCGTTTTGTTGACATTAGACTTATTCTCTTTTCTCACAAAACCATCAATCTCATAAAAATCCATTTGCGGATAACCGTTTTGTCCTGCTATATTTTCATTCCAGAATTCCGGTGCTGACTCAGGCAGTTCAATGCCAAACAAAGCCCCCATTTTGGACAAAATATTAACATCGGAAAGTGCTGAATATTTATGCTCATGCACAACATCCGTTTTTATTAATCTGCCATCAAGAGATGTGTAGCTGCTTTCACTTTCAAGAGAAGTAAGCGCCGGCATGATAATATCGGCATTGGAGTTAAATTTATTTTTATACATGTCCACAGAAACAAGCATATCAACATTGTCAATTGATTTATTTAAGGATTTATATGCCCCGTAAGTTTCAGAAGGATAAAAACCAACAGCCAAAACCGCTTTAATTTTAGAATTAACCATTTCTTTATTCAGTTTTGCAGGAGTATATCCGTTATCCAGAATACCCGAATTAACAAGAGCAGTAATATTCGCCTTGTCACTTACGAGGAAGAAGTTTTCCACTTTATCAGAGCCAACATAATCATAGAAAGCATAGATACTTTCAGGCTGCTTTTCAGAGGAGATGTATTCATTACCGACAATAAATGTCACATGTTCTGCCTGGTCTATATATTCCCTTATACTGGCAGGGATATCGTCACCGGCCGTTTTTATATCTTCAAAAATACCTGCATAATTACCGTAGTCGGCAAGGAGACTGGCATCAGTAAAATAATCGTATTCATATTTCTGTGCACCGATCGTGACCAGTTTTGCATTGTTATGAATAACAGCGTTCATAACATTCCATTTGACACCTAATGCCTCATTGGCCAAATCAGAACCTATAACAAAAATCAAATCTGAGCTTTTTATCCCTTCAAGGCTTCCGATATTTTCATAAGTATCAAACTTTTCCTTGTGCAGCTTATAAAAACTTCCGTTCTCAAATTCTATATCAGCTACAACTTTATTAATGTTCAATTCGTCCGAAAGTTTTTTGTATCCAAAAACAGCTTCATTGCTGAGTCTGCTTCCCAGAAGCAGTACTATGGATTCGTCCCCATAGCGCTCTTTAATATTGCTTAATCGGTCTTTAAACTCATCCAGGGCATCGCTCCAGCTTACTTCGGAATGCTTCCCGGAACTTTTCATCAAAGGTGTTTCAATCCTGTCCTTATGTTCCGGATGTTTAAATGCATACCTTCCCAGTGAACAGATAAAACTGTTTTCAGTGGATCTGCATCTGAATATCTCATTATCATGAATATTTACCTCAATTTCACAACCCACAGGACACATATTGCAAAATGTGTTTTTCTTATCCAAATCCCAGGATCTTACACTGTGTTTATAAGGTTTATCCAGTAAAGCACCAACAGGGCAATAATCGACACAGAGCCCGCAGAAGTCACAGTTGAGCTCTGTGCCGTCGGTTGTGTTTATTATGTTGTTAAATCCCCGCTCCTCTATCTTCAGTGCAGAACAGCCGGTTATCTCATGACAGACCTTCACACACCTTTCGCACATTACACACAAATTCGTATCATTTATTATAAAATTCCAGTCAAAAACCGGTTTGTCGGGCTTTACTGAAGGGACACTTTCTTCATTAATGCCAAACTCATATGCCATATCCTGCAGCATGCATTCCCCGGCTTTATCACAAACAGGACAGTCAAGAGGGTGCTTTATCAGAATAAAGTCCATCATCCTCTTTCTGTCTTTTATTACTTTTTCGGTATCGGTAAAAACTTTCATTCCGTCCAAAGCATAGGTTACACAGGCCGCCGCGGGCTTATCTATTCCTTCAATTTCAATCAGGCAGAACCTGCATGCACCGGTGGGAGTTATTTTCTCCAGATAACACATTACTGGAATATAAATATTATTCCTTTTGGCCACTTCAAGTACAGTATCCCCTTCGTTAAAAGGGTATTTTTTGTTGTTAATATATATTTCAGGCATAAACAAACCCCAAGCTATTTATTTTCTTCCAGCCCAACCATGGCCATTCTCATGCATCTTAAGCAACGTGTAGCTTCCATATAAGCCTGCTTTTCACTATAAGGTTTTTCTATTTCTTCAAAATGGGCAACTCTTTCTTCTGGGGATAGTTTCTCCTGGTGCACTCTTTCGATAGTAGCAGGATCGCAGAGTTTTTCATTCTTATCAAAAACTTTACTGTTATAAAGGGTCAGCTCAAGCTTTTCTTCATCGGTCAGATATACATTTCCTTCCATCATGTATCTGTCCATCATTTTTGCCGCCCATCTGCCGGCACCTATTGCTTTCACAACAGTATTAGGTCCCCATTCACAGTCACCGGCGGAAAACACACCCTCAACATCAGTAATATATAAATCATCTTTAACTTTTATCGTATCCCATTTTGTAACATCGATTCCATCTTTTTCACTTAAAAAACTCAGGTCAGGATACTGTCCGATCGCAGGGATAACAGTATCAACCTCCAGCACGAAATTTGAACCTTCAATGGGTACGGGGCGTCTTCTCCCTGAGTCATCCGGCTCTCCCAGCTTCATCTTCACACATTCCACTCCGACAACCTTTCCGTTTTCCGCCAGTATTTTAACCGGATTTGCCAGAAAATGAAAATTAACACCCTCTTCAATAGCATCCTCTATTTCATAGTCCTCAGCAGGCATCTGTTCCCTTGCTCTTCTGTATATCAGACTCACCTCTTCGGTATCCATACGAATCGCTGTTCTCACACAGTCAATAGCAGTGTTACCACCACCGACAACGAGCACTTTTTTTCCAATATTTACTTCTCTTCCGGCGGCAAAATCATTGAGGAAATAAATACCACCTGCAACTACTCCCTCATATCCTTCTTTCTCACCTTCAACGCCCATATCACGGCTTTTCCAGGCACCAATTCCAATCAAAACCGTATCATAATCCGCTTTCAAATCATCCAAAAATATATCTTCACCGAGTTTGGTATTGTATTGAATTTCCACACCGAGAGATTTTATTATATCAACTTCTCTTCTAAGCAAGTCTCTGGGCTGCCTGTAGTCAGGGATTCCCCTTGCAACCATGCCTCCGGGCTCGCTTATCATATCGTAAATTTTTACCGAATGTCCCAACTGAGCCAGATAATATGCCGCAGTCAGCCCCGCAGGACCGGCTCCCACAATGGCAACCTTTTTACCTGTAGGCTCTCTGTATACAGGGATATCGGGGTTTTTGTGGTGGTAATATTCGTAATCCCATGGAGTACGCTTCAAAACCATTATACTTACAGGGTCTTCAGTAAGCCCCCTTCTACAGTTTTCTTCGCACGGATGCGGACAAACTCTCCCGCAGACACCGGGCAAAGGCATAGTTTCTCTGATGATAGCCAGTGCTTCCAAAAACCTGAAATCCTTGATAGCCTCAATAAACTGAGGTATCTTTACATTAGCCGGACACCCGGCTGTACATGGAGCTGTTAAATGACGGACATACTTGCCGGCTTCAGCATTGGAATTATTCTCAGCCTCATCAGCAAAATTATCTATAAATCCCAGAACAGGAATCACAGAGGTTGGAGCAACGGTACACTTCGCCGAATCGTTAATGGAAACACACAAATCACGCAAAAGATTCAATTTTTCTTTGCTGAAATTTTCCCGGAGTTTAAAAAGTTCTTCTGAAACAATTTTTGTTCCCACTCTGCCGGGAAAACATCTTCCACAGCACCCATAGGTACTTATTTCGCTCATATACTCTGCCAGTGCGTTTAAAATATCGGTTTCCTCCTCAAAAACAAGAAAACCGTCCCAATCAACAAACGTCTTTAATTTTTTACCGTTGAAGTCTTCATCGATTTTCACAGGGGCATCAGTCCATTTATCTTTAGACTTCCCCCTGTTATCTATTACCTCACCTTTGAAAAAACCATACAAAACTTTAGCCATTGCCCACTCCAATATTTCATTGTGCTTTATTACACCAACGGTATACTGTATACAGTTGGCTATAACATAAAAATATAACGTTGTCTATATTTTTATTACCATAAGTACTTCATTATTAAATACCAGTCAATGCACAAAAAATGTCCTATTTAAAGAAACGAAAAGAGAAATAATGATTAGAGAGAATCTGCAAATGCAAAACTTTGATTAATTGATTCAAATAAATTATCTAAATTATCAACGTATCGGGCGGTTTTTATTTTCTACACTTGATGTACCGGACAATAGACTGCCGTGCGTCCCGCAATTCTTTCTTTTTTCAAATTATGCTTCACGTCTTTAGGGCATGTCATATCATCCATATGCGCCAAAAGCCAGTCATCCGGAAACGGATTAGCCGGTACGCCGATCTTAATTGCTTTCTCAAGTATATCACGCATCACCTTATAAATCTTTTTCCGCTCGTTGTTGCTTAAACCTTTAATCTTTCTGTGCGGATCAATATCCGCCTGAAATAACAATTCATTGGAATACTCGTTTCCCAGGCCGGCTATATTTGACTGATCCATTAAGAACGCTTTGATATTCTTCCGCTCGTGTTCTGACAAAAGTTTCAAAAATAAATTTCCGGAAAGCTCCAATGCATCCGGCCCCATTTCCTTAATCGTTGCAACTTCATCAACCTTATCCACCAGATACACGGAACCCAGCAGACGTTTATTAATCCAGAACAGACGCGATTCGTCATGAAATTCAATTGTCAATTGAGAATATTTCTTCTCATCCTCCGTCTTGGCTTCACCCTCACGATAAGAAATATTACCGGTCATTCCGAAATGTAAAATCAACATTTTCCCGGAGTTGGCGAGATTTATTATCAAAAATTTTCCACGCCTTTTTGTTGCTGCAAACTGCTCTCCTTTGAGTATGCGACTCAACCCCTGACAATTCGTATTTTTCAAGACGCGCTCATCTCCGCATTGAACAGCTGAGATTTTTTTATGGAGCGCAACTCGGTCAATATAATGCTTAAAATAGGTTACATCAGGAAGCTCAGGCATATCAGATATCCAATGATTTTCTGTGAAGTTTGAAATCTTTCCAAGGGTCTTTCTTTTGCGAAAGTCGCTTGAAAATATTTTTCATATGGTACTTCTGTGAATTCTCAATATACGGCAATTCCTCCCATTCAAGCGGCGTGGCAATCGGAGCACCTTCAACAGGACGAAGAGAATATGGAGCCACGGACGTTTGCCCGAAGGCATGACGCAGATAATCCAAAAACACGCGCCCCTGCCTTTTATCTTTTCGGGGCTCGAGCGTAAATCGATCCGGATATTTCTTTACCAACTCCCTGAGTACATCTCTAACATATTGCCGGATAATATCAAAGTCATATTCAGGTTTTATCGGAATAACGACATGCAACCCCTTTGATCCGGTCGTCATAACATAAGTCACAAAACCCATTTCCTTGAACAAGTCACGCAATTTATAAGCAGCAAACTTCACTTCGCTGAATTCACCGGATTTGGGAGGGTCGAGGTCAAAAATCAGTTTATCAGGCATTTCGATATTGTCCTTTTGCGACAGCCAAATATGAAACGTAATCGCCCCCTGCTCGGCCATATAAATAATATCGGCTTTTTCATTAACAATTGCAATATCCTGTTTTTCCCCTTTCCGTAGTGTAACCGTTTTCCTTTGCACCCATTCGGGGAAATAATCCGGTACCTGTTTGTGATAAAAACCTTCCTCGCCGATCCCTTCGGGGAACCGTTGCATTACCACAAGCCGGTTTCTGATGTGCGGGAGCATGTATTCCGCAATACGGTCGTAATAATTCAAAATTTCTCTTTTGGTAATGTTTGCATTTGGATAAAACACTTTATGCGGGTTGGAAATTTCAATCGTTCTGCCGTTTATCTTTTGTTTCATGTCTTTCGTACTTCCTTGTTTACATATTTGAATTCTTTTTTTGCTGTTTTCTTGTTTATATACCTGCTTAAATGATAACAATAATCGAAAAATCATGCAAAATACTTTTAAAGGGGATATTATTGTAATTAATACTGTATGAGCTATATGCCAGGGAAACGGTTAAATTAGCCTGTGGCTATAACCAAAAAACGATAAAATTCAAAAAGATTAGGATGGTGCCCGGGGCCGGAATCGAACCGGCACGGGAGCAGGCTCCCACAGGATTTTAAGTCCTGTGCGTCTACCAATTCCGCCACCCGGGCAAAGTGGCTAAATGCCTGAATTGTGGGGTTTTTATATGCTTGTTTACAAAAAATGTCAAGTTTAAAAACCGGTAAGGTACTTTAAAATGAAAGTCCGTATCGGCACAATTGCAGCTCCTTTTTGCAAGTCTGATTACCCTAACAAGCACACTTGCATATTTGTTTGCTATATCGTTTCTTACAGTAGAGACCTCTCCGCTTCGGTCGAGGTGACAGTTTTCTGGCTACTCGACCGGGAAAAATGTCATTCCGAGTGGAGCGAAGTGGAACCGAGGAATCTCTATCTATATATTAACGATTTCTGCGTTTCTGCTTACAATGACACATAAACCACTTTTCAAGCATCATTTATTCTTCATTAGCTCATAGATATCCATAGGTAGCTTTCCTTTTTGTTCTGAAAGCTCTTTCATCTGTGATTCAGGAGTAACGCGGAATCCCTTGCTCTTCAAAATCTTCAAAGCTTTATTTATATCAATATCATACTTTTTGCACACTTCCCCCAGAGTCATTTTCCCCAGTCCTGTGGGGACTTCTTCACTTCCTTCAATCTTGGCCGGTTTTATAATCTTGTACACTTCAGCAGGGGTCATCCCGGCTCTCTCAGATATTTTCAAAAGTGTTTCATTTTCGTCTTTAACAGCTATCCCCTTATCCTCAAGAAGTTTTATTGCCTTTTCAAAATCTAAGTTCATCTTGCTGCACAAACTTTTTAATCCTGAAAGTTCGGCATGCCCAAAAGGAGGTGTTCCGTATTCTTGTGCCCAATATTTATCCATGCTGGTGGCAATGTTTAAAAAACTCTCAAAAGGCGGAAATTTATAAAGACTCCCTGCAGTAAAAATCAAAGTTATCAGCAATGCTGCAATAAAATTTGGCGTAAACAAAACTATTCTTTTTGATTTGTTTTTAAGGTAATTCAATATCGCATTCCAATTTAAATAAATATGCAAAACGGAACTAACGAGAAATAATAAAACCCCCACGTCATGGACTTCAGCATATTGAGTTTTATTAAGTCCTAAAAGCTGCCAGTTCACCCAATAGGCAACTTTTCCCTCGGGTACAATAAAAAGAAACACACCTGAATAAACCACTACAGTAAATGACAGCAGCATTACAAGCGAAACAATTTTTCTAAAATTTAGCATTAAAACCCTCCGATATGATTTTACAGTTCAAAAAACTGCATTGATTTCCAGCATCTTTTCTTTCAATAAGGCATATTAAATTTAGATGTGAAATCCAATTTTAATAATCAATATCATTTTTTATGCCAAAAATTAACACATTATTAAGAAAAGAGAAATAAAATATCAACAAAAAAAACAGTGCAAAAATTGCACTGTTTATATGAAAATATTGCACATATTAAAATTGAAAGACAGAAAATCAGACTTATAATTAAAAACAGGGGGCTGACCCCCTGTTAAATCTTTAATAAGCTTCCGCTTCCTCATCATATATTTCTTCTTCCGTTACGGGATCACTGAAAACCTTGTATGTCCAAATCTGATAAATCAGGACAATAGGAACAAAAATAGCCACAACCACCGTCATAATTTTAAGTGTATATACACTTGAGGATGAGTTTATGGCAGTTAAGCTGTATGCTGTATCGATACTCGACGGGATAAGATTAGGAAACAGTCCGTAAATCCCCGTAAAAACCACCATAAGGATTGTAACACATGATGCATAGAATGCTTTGACATACGATGAATTCATAAACACATAACTCAAAAGCAATGCAACAACGGCAAGTACAGGTATCACAAACCCAGCAGGTGCTGCAAAAAAGTTATCATACAGGTTTGTGGCAAACCAGGTGTGAACAAGAAAAAGAACCGCTACAATCAAAAGAATTGGCCAGAGCTTTTTGGCAAGCTTCTGAGCTCTTTTTCTCAAATCACCCGTTGCCTTTATAGACAGCCACAAAGAAGCATGAACAAGAAACAGGCAGACAAAAAGTATACCGGTTAAAATGCCGTATGGATTGAGCAGCGTAAAAATATTTCCATGATAACCTGCCGCATCTATAGGCAGGCCCTGGAAAATGTTCCCGAAAGCCACGCCAAACAGCAATGCTGGAATAAAGCTGCCAATAAAGATGGCAAAGTCCCATCCTTTCTTCCAGCTTTCCGAATCTTTTTTCCCTCTGAATTCAAAAGACACACCTCTGATAATCAAAGCAAAAAGAATAATAAGCAAAGGGGTGTAAAGATAGCTGAACATATAGGCATATGTGGTCGGAAATGCTGCAAAAGTAGCACCTCCTGCGGTAATTAACCATACCTCATTTCCGTCCCACACGGGTCCCAATGTATTGATAACCATCCGTCTTTCCGTATCATTTTTTGCAATAAACGGGTGCAGTATACCTGCTCCCAGATCAAATCCGTCCAGCATAAAGTATACTGCCCACAAAAGTCCCCATAGACCAAACCATATCAATTGAAAAACATTCGCTTCCATAATAATCCTCCTTTAAAAACCTTTTACGCAGTTTTCTCGGGCTCGGGCCCTTTTCTGGAAAACTTCGCAAGAAGAGATAAATCAACAACAGCCAAAATGCCGTAAAAAATGAAAAATCCTATCAGTGACGTCCAGACCTGACCTGATGTCACACTCTTTGAAACGGCGTCTGAAGTCTTCATAACACCGTAAACAATCCATGGTTGACGGCCAATTTCAGCTACAATCCATCCAACCTGAGCTGCAATAAAGGGTAGAGGAATTGCATAAAGCATAAGCCTCAGAAACCATCGTTTATTCTCCAGAGAATCTTTCTTTGAATAAATAAAAGCCAGCAGGCTGAGAACTATAAAAATCGTTCCTAGAAAAACCATCAGCCTGAAACTAAGAAAAGTAGGCCACACAGGAGGCCTTTCATTTCTCGGGATGTCCTTCAGTCCCGTCACCTCAGCATTAAAATCACCGTGGGAAAGATAACTCAAAAGACCTGGGATGGGCAAAAATTCAAAGGCATTTTGCTCATTCTCAGCATCAGGCCATGCAAACATATATATCGGTGCATTCTCCTGAGTCTGCCACAGAGATTCCATAGCAGCCATCTTTGACGGTTGTGTTTTTGCCACTTCCTTAGCATGGAAATCGCCTATAATTGCTATCCCAAGAGACATAATCAAACCAAAAATAGCAGCTATCTTAAAAGACCTTTTGAAAAAATCCAGCTGATTCTTTTTCAAGATATGATAAGCGGCAACACCCATTACAAAAAATGCGCCTACGATATAACCGCCCATCACAGTATGAAAAAATTTCAGCCAGGCATAAGGAGAGAATATCACTTCGGCAAAATCATTTAACTCTGCTCTGTTATTCCTTAAAACATACCCTACCGGATGCTGCATCCAGGCATTTGCGATAAGAATCCATAATGCCGACATATTGGAGCCTAAGGCCACCATCCACATAGCAAAGGCATGAGCCTTTTTTGAAATCTTTTTCCACCCGAAAATCCAAACGCCAAGGAAAGTGGATTCCAGGAAAAAAGCCATAGTGGCTTCAATAGCAAGCGGAGCTCCGAAAATGTCTCCTACATATTTTGAATATTCAGCCCAGTTCATGCCAAACTGAAACTCCATTGTAATACCGGTAACAACACCAACAGCAAAGTTTATAAGAAATAATTTCCCCCAGAACTTGGTCATCCTGAGATAGGTTTCATTGCCCGTTTTCACATACATTGTTTCCATAATGGCCACCAAAACCGAAAGACCCAGTGTCAACGGAACAAAAATAAAATGGAACATTGCAGTCATGGCAAACTGCACTCTGGCAAGCATTAAAGCATCCATAACAACCTCCTTGTGTTAATTATAAAGGCTTTCAAGCTCTTTATCCTCAAAAATAAAATCTTTAACCTTTGCCTTTTTCAGCTGATCAATTATTTGATTTTGAATATTTGAAAAAAAGTAAGTAATGTTACAAATAGGGTTAAGCTCACACTCTTCAGGCTTATCAACACAGATATTTATACTGCTGTTAAACCCCATGCAAACAAGCACATCATAAAGCGTCAAATCAACAATTCTGGGGCTCACTTTAATACCGCCGTTTTTACCGGTTTCAGTAATAATTATACCACATTTTCTTAACTTATGCACAATTTTAATAACTATAGGTTTGCTCAGGTATAGTCTTTCACATATTTCTTTGATCTTAATTTTCTCGTTTTTGCCGGCTAAATATGCAACAATCCTTATTGCGTAATCAGCTTCCCTGTGAATAAAATGTGTCATTGTTTACCTCTTAAGTAAACAAATAAAATATCGGATAAAATTTGTCAATATTTTTTTGCAAAAGTTTTGACAGGTTCTCTGCATTTCTGTAATCTTTTTATAAATTGAGAACTTTGAAAAATTTAAACGTTATAAATTTTACCACCCCCAATTTCTCATAAATCTTTGGCAGGTGGAAAGACGGGGTACTTGTTCAAAGCTCTCTAATCTACACCCGGTCGGCAACGCTCCGGAATTTATCAGAGGTGCTAATGAAAACAGTTTTCTGGTTCAGAAGAGACCTTAGAATAAAAGACAACCCCATTTTGGCAGCACCCAGTGAAATCTGCCTCCCCATTTTCATATTTGACAAAGATATCCTCGGAGATTTCAAAGCAAGCGATCCACGCATCACTTTTATTTTCAATCAAGTAAAGAAGCTGAAAAATGATTTAATAAAAAATGGAATGAATTTGGCAATATTTTACGGCTGTGCTGACGAAATTTTCAGATATCTGAAAAAGGAAGGCTACAACAAGGTCATTTTTTCCCAGGATTATACCAAAAGATCCATTGAAAGGGACAGGCAGATTTCTGAAATCATCGATACTACAGTAGTCCGGGACAATTTCCTTTTTCATCCTTCAGAAGTCAGGAAAAACGACGGAACTCCCTATAAAGTGTTCACACCTTTTTACAGGACCGCGAAAAATCAACTGGATGAGAGCACTCTTATTGAATTCCCATTTAATTATTCGAAAATTGCAGGCTTTAACTACGATAACATTTATATCATTGAAAACAGTGAAATAGTTAAGAAGCCGATAAGCATTGAAAGCATAGGCTTTGTGGAAAATTATGTTGATAATTTTGCTGCGGATAAAAGTCCCGAATATTTATGTGAAAGATTGAAAAACCTGATAAACAATTACGAGTCAAACAGGGAATACCCTGCTCTGGATGAAACTTCTCACATGGGAGTTCATTTGAGATTCGGTACAATTTCCATCAGAGAGCTGGTAAGATTTGTTAAAGCGCTTAAAGAGGATGGTTTTCAAACAGAAACATTTATGAAACAACTTTTGTGGAGAGAGTTCTTCAATTCCGTATTATACAATTTCCCCCACAGCGAGTTTAATAATTTCAAAGATGTCAATATTCCCTGGGAAAATGATTTAAAACTTTTTGAACACTGGAAAAGCGGGACAACCGGTGTGCCGATAGTGGACGCAGCAATGAGACAGCTGAATAAGACTGGATATATGCATAACAGATTGAGAATGGTTGTTGCATCATTCCTCACAAAGGATCTTCATACAGACTGGCGGTGGGGGGAAGAATATTTTAAACAAAAGCTATTCGATTACGAGGCCTCCTCCAATATAGGATCATGGCAGTGGGCAGCAGGCACAGGCTGTGATGCACAACCCTATTTCAGAGTGTTTAATCCTTACAGGCAGGCAGAAAAGTTTGACAAAGACGCTGAATTTATAAAAATGTGGGTTCCGGAATTACAAAGTATTAAAGCCGGCGGGATACACAGAGAAGACTATCTTTTCAAAACTCATGTTAAAAATTATCCGCGTCCTGTGTGCAAGCATAAACACGAAACAAGCAAAAGTATAGAGCTTTTTAGAAAACACTTTAAAAATTGACAAAAAGGCATAATTGATGAAATTTTAATCACTCATCTCTTAAAGCAAGTGATACTGAAAAAAAGCATGTGGAATTTATGTAAAAAATATGTAAAACCTTTTATAAACAAAGGTTTGAAACAACAAAGTATTTATCATATGAGGTAACTTACTATGAAAAAAGAACTATTAAAAATCGAAAAAAATGTTGAAAACCCGGATACCCATCTAAAACACGACGGAGATATTCAAATTGACGCCGATGTTCTAAAAGGAGCTACAGTGGAAGCTGCGGGCAGTATAACGGCTGATAATGCATTCGGCGTGCAGCTGATAGCCGGCGGTGATATCAAAATACGAAACGAAGTGGCTTCTTACAAAAACAATGAATCCGTTATATATTCAAACGGCAGGTTTTCTGCAGAGAAAGTTTCAGGATCCACCGTAGTTGCAGAAAAAGGCGCAGTAATCAACATTGTTGAAAACTCAAGGGTCATCTCCAATGATGATATATTTGTAAACTCATGTATAACTTCCTCAGAAATATCTTCCTTAAAATCCATATGTGCAAGGAAAACCGTAAGCAAAAACAAGCCCACGGTTCTTGAATCCGGACGATCAGTTATTATCGACGAAAAAGTTGCCTCTTTATTCAAAGAAAAGAAAACGCTGCTTTCGAGACTGGATAACATCAAAAGATATCTTGTTAAAATCGATAATGCCGAAAAGAAAGAACAGCTGCAGCGAAAATATGATTCAATAAATGATATGATAACAAAAATCAGCGTTAACATTTCAGAAAACGCAGAATTAGCCAGGGAAAAGGCCGTTTTCGGGATAACTATAAAAGAATCGGCAGAAGCTGGAACAAAATTAATTATGAAAGCCTCAAAACTTGACCTTGAAAATGACGTCACATCTTCTCACTTTACGTTAAAAGATGAAGAAATCATTAGGAAAAACTTAGAAGGAGGCAGCTGATGAAAATAGGTTTAATAGGATTGGGAAAACTCGGCAGTGCAATGGCGAAGAGGCTGGATGAGCAGGGGCATGAATTAATCGTTTATAACAGAACATTAGAAAAAGCTGAAAAATCAGGTTTCAAATATGTTAACTCACCTGCAGAACTTGCTGAAAAAGATGTAAAACAAATAATCATAAATGTATATGACAGTAAGGCTGTTAACGATATTATTGGTGCAAATAACGGACTTCTGGAAGGTAATCTTAAGAATAAAATAATTATCGATACAACAACAAACCACTTTGACAGCGTACCAAATTTTCACAGGCTGGTAAAAAACGCCGGCGGTAATTACCTTGAAGCACCTGTTATAGGCAGTGTTATCCCTGCAGAGAAGGGCATGCTGATGATTGTGGTGAGCGGCGACATTAAAGCTTACGAACAGGCGCGTGTGGTTTTCGATTCCCTGGGAGGCAAAATTTTTCACTTTCCCGAAACTGGAAAGGCAACAAAGATAAAACTGATAAATAACATGGTGCTGGCATCGTTTATGGCGACCCTGTCGGAAGCGGTCTCCATGGCAGAAAAAGCGGGTTTCAGCAAAGATGAGGCTTTAGATCTGCTGGCTGCAGGCGCAGGTGAATCAAAGATTCTTAATGCAAAAAAGGCGAAGCTGCTAAGCGGGGATTTCAGTCCGCACTTTTCAACAAGGGCTCTTGTGAAAGATCTCGAATACATGGAAGAATTGGCCTATAGCTTTCAGCAGCCAGCACTTATAGGCGGACTATTAAAACAGATGTATACAATGACCGGAGCTAAAGGTAATTTTAATGACGATTTTGCAGCAATTTACGATTTAATAAACAACAAGTAAAAGCCGTGATGGGCGAGTTCAACGTTCAAGGTTCAATGTTGAGACAAAGATTACTACTTCACGTAATTGTCGGCATAAAATCGTAGATCCTTCGACTCCGCTCAGGAGGACACAATATACTGTCACCTCGAGCGAATCCGCCTCTGTCCAACAAATACCAGGCGGAGGAGTCGAGAGGTCTCTTTTTTTTAATATAATATAATAAGCATATATGCAATTATGCTTATTATTTAGAACTTATTTTCTCAGCCAGTGCCGGGGCAAACTGGTTGACATCAGCAACAACAAGCACATCGGCAACTTCCGCAATAGGGGCGTCTTTGTCCGTATTTACAGCCAGAATAAAGTCTGATTTTTTCATTCCTGCCAGATGCTGTATTGCTCCGGATATACCACAGGCCACATAAAGTTTCGGCGCAACTGTCTGACCAGTTGTCCCCACCTGATGGCTGTGCTCAACCCATTCAGAATCCACAACCGGTCTGCTTGCCCCAAGCTCACCACCAAGGGCTTCAGCAAGTTTTCTGACATTTTCAACATTTTCTTTTTTGCCCACACCACGGCCTGCACTCACGATTATTTCCGCCTTCGTCAGATCTACACCAACGGCTTCTGCCTTTTCATAGCCTTCAAATTGAATTTTCGACTCTACAGAAGGCACTTCAAGATTTATAACTTCCGGAGTTCCTTCGTAATCATTCTCAGGATTAAAAGCTCCACCCTGTATTGTAATAATACCTTTTCCGCCTGTGGAAACCTTTCTCCAGAGCTTACCATTACAGGCGGGCAGTATAAAATTATCGTCATCTACATCCACAACTTCAGTAACCTGTGGAAAAGCCAGTTCAGCAGACAAACGCGGAGCAAGATCCCAGCCGTATGAAGTGTGTGGCAGAACGATAAAATCTGCCTTCTCTTTTTCCATAACTTCTGCAATCAGTTTTTTATGCAGAGAAGGATTGTATTCACCTGCCTTTTCACTATCGGCCAGATAAATCTTTCCTTCACATTTCGGCAAATCCGTCTCATCCCCCACACCAAACATAACATAATCCGCTTTTAATTTATCAGCAAAAGCAATTAGCTCATAATTTGATTCCAGAAATTTTTTGCTTTTATATTCTGCTACCAAAAGTAATTTCATTTTTTCCTCCTATTTCAAAACAGATGTTTTTTGTTTTAGGATATCCAGGGTTTTTTCCACAAGTTCATTCACATCACCCTCAAGAATTTCTGCGGCACCTTTCTTTTCAGGATAATCTATATCAGTAAATGTAAGCAGATTTTCAGTATCAAGCGGCTCAACCGCTTTTATCTCTTTTTTCTTCGCCTTCATAATATTGGGCAGAGTGGGATACCTGGGGGTATTAAGTCCCAGCTGGCATGTCAGAACAACAGGGGGCTTCACTTTGACTACCGCCTTTTCACCGCCTTCAAGCTCCCTTTTTACCTGAATCTCACTGTCTTTATACTCAAATTCTATAATGGTTGTAATACACGGATAGTCCAGAAACTCGGCCAGAAGAACTCCAACCTGCGCAGAACCCCTGTCCTGAGACTGCAGACCTGTAAAAGCAATGTCAAAATTTTCATCCTTCACATATTCATAAATATTTTTTGCCACCGAATAAGAATCTTTTTTATAATAATCGCCATCCTTAATGTGTACGGCCCTGTCACAACCCATGGCCAATGCCTTTTTAACAGCCTCTTTGGCTCTCTCAGGACCGAGAGATACGACAACCACTTCAGCATCACCGGTTTGCTCTTTCAGCTGCACAGCCTGCTCTACGGCATATTCATCGTATTCATTCATTCTGAAAGCAAGGTCTTCCTCCGAAAACCATTTATTGTTCTTATCAAGCTTGAATTTTGATTCCATATCCGGAACCTGCTTCACACAAACAAGAATTTTCATCAGCTCCTCCTTTTTATCCTGTCAACTAATATTTCAGATATATCTCTGACTTTTATCTTATCCTCCACTTCCGCGGTTTTAATACCGTCCTCAAACATACTGAGACAGAAGGGACAGTTCGAAATCAGCATTCCGCTACCTGTATCAGCAGCCATTTTTGCCCTGGCGGCATTCACTTTTGTACCGATTTTTTCATCAACCAGTATCCTACCGCCGCCACCACCGCAGCAAAAACTCTCATAGCGGTTTTTATCCATCTCATTAATCCTGCCGCCCGCTGATGTTATTAAAAATCTGGGCTCATCCAGAATGTCGTTATAGCGTGCCATATAGCATGAATCATGATAAGTGCACTCAAAGTCTTCAGATTCTAAATTGAAACCTTTTTCTTCAAACATTTTATGTAAGAATGTCGTATAATGCTCCACCTGAATTGAGCCATCCAGCCCCAATTGCCTGTAATCTTTGGAAAGAGTGTTGAAGCAGTGAGGGCAGGTTGTAACAATCCTTTTAACATTATACTCTGAAAATTTTTCTATATTTTCCATCGCCATCATCTGATAAAGATATTCATTACCCAGTTTTCTTGCAGGCTCTCCGCAGCATTTTTCTTCTTTGCCCAGAATACCCACTCTCACGCCCAGCTCATTGCAAATACTGACGAAATTCTTTGCAACATTGATATTTCTTTTATCGAAAGAGGCAAAGCAGCCCGGAAAATACAAAATATCCACATCTGCCTGCTTACTCACCAGGCTTACATCAAGGCCGTCTGCCCAATCCCCCCGTTTGGCAAATCCAAAACCGAGCGGGTTTCCGTTCACTTCCAGACTGTCTGTTGCCGTAATAACTTCGTCACCGGGAAATTCACCTTTCATAAGAACCATATTTCTTCGCATTTCAAGTATTTTGTTTACATGCTCAATATCCGCCGGACACGTTTCCTGACAGGCTCTGCAGGTGGTACACGACCACAAAACATCAGGCGTTACAAAGTCCACCATATTTTCAGTGTTTTCGTAAAATGCAGCCTCCTGAAACTGCTGAATAACTTTCATAGGTGATAAAGGTTTGTCTGTAGCATAAGCCGGGCACCTATCCTGACATCTCTTGCACTTGGTACAGGCATCTCCGTCAAAAATGTCCTTCCATGTAAAATCGTTCAGTTTTTCACACCCGAACTGCTCGGCTTGCTCGTCTTCAAGGTCAGGTGTGTTGATAAATCCTTTTACTCTGTTGTCTTTGAACAACAGATTGGCTGACGTAGTGAAAATATGTCTGAGCTTGGTAAACGGAATCATACCTATAAAAGTCATTGCAAGCAGAAAATGAAACCACCAGATAAACTTGTGAGCACCCTGCAGGCTTCCGGCATCGAAACCTGCAAAAATATTGGCAACAAACAAACCCACCGGAGAAAAATAAGGCAGGATACTGCCGCTTCCCAGCTCGGTAACAGACATTCGCAGCCCTTCAATAACATAACCCGTAATTAATATAACAAGCAGAATCCCGTGAATAATATAATCGTCTCTGATAGTTTCCAGCCCTTTCGGTTTTATGAAAAACCGTCTTATCAAAAGAGCCGACAACATTACAATTGCAGCCAACCCTGCTAGATCAAGCACAAGGGAGAAAACGAGATAAAAAATACCCGTTAAAAATTTAATGCCGAACAGCGGATTGGTAAAATCAGCCTGAATCAAAACCAAAAGGGTACCGATAAAAAGTAACAAAAAACCCCAGAAAAAGATACCGTGAAAGATACCCGGAATTTTCTCTCTTATGACCTTCTGTTGGCTGAAAACATTTCTGAGCATATAAAAAATTCTATCAAAAAGTAAATCCAGACGATTTTCAGAACCGCCCATCTTGTAAACAAGATATCTTTTATAAAAACCGAAGACCATTATGCCTAAAGCAATAAATGCAAGCAAATACATCGGAATAAGAACACCGTGCCCGACATTCCAGTATATCTCTCTTGTAAATTCCATTAACCCCTCCGGCTTTCCCGCTATTTCATCAGCATTTTGGCTATTGTGATACGCTGCACCTCATTTGTTCCTTCATAAATCTCCGTAATTTTTGCATCCCTCATCATCCTTTCCACTTCATATTCCGTTATATAACCGTAACCGCCGTGTATCTGCACCGCCTCAGCCGCAACATAGCTTGCAGCTTCGGAAGCATACAGTTTTGACATCGCCGATTCTATAGCATTTGTTTTTTTCATATCCTTAAGCCAGGCTGCTTTATAAGTGATAAGCTTTGCAGCCTCTATTCTTGTTATCATGTCAGCCAGTTTGAACTGTATCGCCTGAAAAGAGCCTATAGGTTTGCCGAACTGCTTTCTTTCCATTGCGTAATTTTTTGCCTTTTCAAATGCCCCTTCAGCTATTCCCAGCGCCTGGGCGGCTATACCTATTCTCCCGCCGTTCAACGTTTCCATTGCAATTTTAAAACCGTCACCTTCGCTGCCGAGAAGATTTTCTTTCGGTATTTTTACATTATTCAGATTTACAGCCGTTGTATAGCTGCCCTTGATACCCATCTTTTCTTCATTACGCAGAATCTCAACACCATCTGTTTTCAGATCCAGAATAAAGGCCGATAAGCCTTTGTGTTTTAATTGCTTATCCATTGTGGCAAAAAGAATGCCGTAACCTCTGAAGCCGCCGTTTGTGATGAAAATCTTATTTCCGTTTACAACGAAGTGTTCCCCTGCGTCTTCATATTTAGTGGAAATATTCGCAACATCACTGCCGGCTTCCGGCTCCGTCAGCATAATACAGCCTATTTTTTCACCTGAGCACAAAACGGGAAGATATTTCTTTTTCTGCTCTTCGCTGCCGAACTGTAAAACGGGGTCACAGCACAGAGAAGTATGCGCTGAAATCAGAACACCGGTGGACGCACAGGCTTTGGAAATTTCTTCAATGAGAAGTATGTACGACATATAATCCAGACCAGCTCCGCCGTAATCTTCCGGAATATACGAACCCAGAAATCCCAGCTCGGAAATCTGTTTAACAATGCTCCCGGGAATTTCATGCATTGAATCTATTTCAGCCGCTGCCGGCGCCAGCTCTTTTTTTACGAAATCCGCCACCGAGTCTTTTAATATTTTATGATCTTCACTCAGATTAAAATCCATAATATTCACCTACTCCCCTTTAAATTCTGGTTCTCTCTTTTCAAAAAAAGCCTTCATCCCCTCTTTCTGATCTTTTGTGGAAAAAAGTATAGAAAATGCCGATGCTTCAATTGTTAAAGCTTCCTCAAGACTCAGATTAAAGCCCTTATCTATAGTCTGCTTTGCAAGACCTACTGCCATCGGTCCCCGTCCGGCTACTTCCTTGATATATTTTTCCGTTTCCGCAATAAGTTCCTCCGGCTCGGTTACCTTATTAACGATCCCCAGTGCAGCCGCTTCTTCGGCTTTTATAAACCTGCCGCTGAAAATCAGTTCCTTTGCCACATTAGGGCCTGCTACTCTTGAAAGCAGCTGGGTGCCGCCGAAACCGGGGATTATCCCCAGTTTAACCTCCGGAAAGCCGAACAAGGCATTTTTCGATGCGTAAATGAAATCACAGGCAAGAGCAATCTCAAACCCTCCGCCAAGAGCATAGCCGTTTACAGCTGCTATTACAGGCAAAGGGCACTCTCTGAAAGCCCGTATCAGCTTATGACTGTTTTCAGCAAATTCTTTTGCCTCTGACGCACATTTATCCTTCATCTCATTAATATCACCGCCTGCTACAAAAGCCTTTTCGCCGGCGCCCGTCAAAACCACGGCCTTTACATCTGAATCTTTCACACCGCCCACAATTTCCGTCAACTCATCCATAATGCTGCGGTTGATTGCATTAAGCTGCTTTTGCCTGTCGATGGTTATGTAAAGGATATTGTTTTTCTTTTCTGTTTTAAGATACTCGCTCATAATTCCCCCTTTATTTAATGTTAATACGGACTATTAATTATACTATATAGCAATCATACTTTCTTTGTCAATATTTATTATAACACTATATCATTTTAATTGAATAATTATTCACATACAAAAAACCGTTAAAAGTAATACGTAGTAAGTTATGTGTTGTTGAGGTATAATACGCACACTCAACTTTATCAACAATCTCAACCTGGCCAATGTCCTTAACCTCAACTTTTGCAACCACTTTCCTGTCTTACTCCCTCTTCACCTCACTCTTTCCCTCCTTCGCCGCTTCACTATCTCACACAGAACATATTATTCTGGACAAAATCTCTGAAATGTGGTATATAAAACGTTGTTTTCAAATATAAGAATTTTAATTCACAAGGAGTCCGTTATGAGAAAAATCATGCTTCTCCCGGTTATAATTTTATCAATCGTTTTATTTTCTGCTTTCGCAAAAGCTGAACCTGCCAAAACTATTGTCCTTGACAACAACACACTACTTCTCAACGGTTCGGGTTACCGTTCAAAATTTTTTATAAAGGTATACAGAGGCTCACTGTACCTCACAGATAAAATATTGTCTGACACTCAGAGTATTAAAGACGAAGAGGTTATTTTCAAAAGCGGGTATCCCGGTGCAATTAAAATGGAATTTGTATACAGTGAAGTGGAGGCAGAAAAAATCAAGGGTGCTTTCAGGGAAGGAATTGAGAAAAATTCGCCGGAACTATTAAACACTGATTATGTTAATAATTTTATAAGTACTTTTAATTTCAATGTAGTTGAGGGAGATATTATAACCCTTTTCATTAAAAATGAAGATACCGTAACTGTTTTCTACAAAGAAAAAACTTTAAATACCATAAATGGCGGGAGTATCGGAAAAGCTGTTTATAAAATCTACCTGGGAAAAGAACCGGCTGACGGCAGTCTCAAAAGTGATATGCTTGGCGGATAATCTGCATAAGGAGTTTATATGAAATACAGATTCAAGGAAGAAATAAAGGTTCGGTTTGCAGATTTGGATGCCTACGGTCATGTAAACAATGCCACTTTTTTCACTTATCTTGAAACGGCCAGAACAAATACCTTTTTAAGCACATTTAATAACTTGATGGAAAAGGGAATTCTACTGATCGTAGTAAAAGCCGAATGCAGCTATCTAAAACCTATAACTTTGAAAGATCGCGTCTTCGTGGAATTCGGTATTACTTCCAAAGGAAAAACCAGTTTTGTAATAGAATATGAAATCAACAACGGCAAATCTGTAACGTTTGCCACTGCATCAACAACAATGGTTTGTCTTGACAAAAATTCAGGGAAACCCGTTAAAGTACCCGGTGGACTGGAGGAATATCTATTCGACTAAACCAAAAACGGGGGAATTCCCCCGTTTTTTAAAAAATATATTTTTCCGCATCTATAACTGCATCTGCAAGAAGTCTCTGGTTTTCCAGAAGTCCGGCAGCATCGTATTTTGTAAACCTCCTGATACCGCTTAATAACATTGTAAGATTGTCTCCCTCTTCAACAAAATATGCAGCTTTCTTAGCCGCCCTTGTAATGTCCTCAACTTCGTTAAAAAGAAAAACATTCACTGCCGCTTCAAGGAGTTTTTTCTTCTTTTCATTGGATTTATCATAAATTTTAAGCGCCCTGAGTACTGTACTTTCAATGGCAAATATTCCTATTGCCACATCAGCCAGCGCCATGAGAATCTCCTGCTCATTTTTCATCTTTTCCATATGTTTCTGTACAGCTGCTCCTGCAGTTACCAAAAATACCGTTTTCAGATCTTCCAAAATTTTGAGCTCTTTTGCAAACAAACCTTCTTCCGGCTCATCAAAAGATGGCGTCATAAGCGATTCCATGGCTTTCATTGCTTCTTTTTGTAAAGGAAGTTCACCTTTCATAGTTTTTTTAAGAAGAATACCGGGTGTAAGCAGTCTGTTGATTTCGTTTGTCCCTTCAAAAATCCTGTTTATCCTTTCATCCCGATAAAACCTTTCTGCCGGATATTCCTGAGAATAACCGTAACCGCCGAAAATCTGAACGGTTTCATCCACAACATAAGCCAGAACTTCACTGCAGAAAACTTTTGAAATCCCGCATTCAACGGCATATTCTTCAATTGCCTTCTGATATTCCTCGTAATAATTTTCCACATCTTTATCAATATGGGCAAGCCTGTCATCTAACAGTCCCGCAAGCCTGTAAACCAGCGATTCGGAAGCAAACGTTTCGGCAGTCATTCTGGCAAGTTTTTCTTTTATAGCCCCAAAATTGCTGATTTCCGTACCGAACTGTTTTCTTTCATTGGCATATCTAACGGCTTCGCCCAAAGCATCCTTACATGCGCCTGTTGTAGCCGCAGCCAGCTTAAAACGTCCCACATTCAGCACATTAAATGCAATTTTATGCCCTTTGCCTATTTCTCCCAAAACATTTTCCACCGGCACTTTAGCGTTATCAAAATTAACCTGACGGGTGGATGAGCCTTTTATCCCCATCTTTTTCTCTTCGGCACCAAAGGAGATACCTTCAAAATCCCTTTCCACGAGAAAAGCTGTAAAATGCTCCTTGTCCACCTTTGCAAATACGGTGAAAAGATCGGCAAATCCTGCATTAGTAATCCACTGTTTGGTTCCGTTTAGCAGATAATACTTGCCGTCATCAGATAATACAGAACTTGCTTTGGCACCCAAAGCATCACTTCCCGAACCTGGCTCAGTAAGACAGTATGCAGCAAGCATTTCACCTGTCATCAGTTTTTCCAGATATTTCTCTTTCTGCTCCTTTGTCCCGTAATATATTAGCGGCAGCATACCGATACCCGTATGGGCTGCATACGCCACAAGAAAAGAGCCTCCCGGTGCCAGTTTCTCAGCCACCAGCATACTTGTAGCCTTATCAAGCTCAAGCCCGCCGTACTCCTCCGGAGCATCTATCATAAGAAGTCCCAGTTCTCCGCATTTTTTCATCCCCTCAATTACAATATCAAAGTTTTGATTGTCTATTTCCTCAATATGCGGAACGATCTCGTTCATTACAAACTGCTCGGTGGTTTCGGCAATCTGCTTCTGTTCATCGTTAAAATCTTCCGGAGTAAAAACATCATCCGCATCTGTTTTTTTAATCAAATATTCTCCGCCCTTCAGTAATTTTTCACTCATTCTCCACCTCTGCTTAACGTTTTTCATTAATTCCAAAATTATTGTTCTTTATTAATTTCGAGTAAATCCGCAACCAATCACCTATCCCACCCATACTGCCCATAATACCCATAATACTACTGCCCTACCTCACTATTTCACTATCTCCTCACTTACCACTTAGCACTTAGCACTAAATTTTCATATTCTCAAAAATACCGGCAGCGCCCATTCCTTCACCTATACACATAGTAACCATGCCGTATTTCTCCTTACGCCTTATCATTTCATGCAGAAGAGTGGCTGTCAGCTTTGCTCCCGTACATCCCAAAGGATGCCCCAGAGCTATTGCTCCTCCGTTCACATTCAGCATGGATTCATCCAGCCCCAGCTCGTTAATTACAGCGAGTGACTGTGCTGCAAAAGCCTCATTCAGCTCGATCAATCTTATATCGTTTTGTTTCAGACCGGTTTTTTCCAATACATCGGGAATCGCCTTAACAGGGCCGATACCCATAATTTCAGGCGGTACACCCTTGACTGAAAATCCCAGAAATGAAGCTATCGGATCTTTGCCGAGTTTTTTCAGAAAATCTTCTGAAACCACAACTGCTGCTGCTGCTCCGTCAGTCACCTGCGAGGCATTCCCTGCCGTCACTGTACCGTCCGCTTTGAAGACCGGCTTAAGCTTGGCAAGCCCCTCTACAGTGGTATCGGCTCTTATGCCGTCATCCGCATCAACAGTGAATTTCTCTTTTTTAGCTTTGCCGTTCACAAGCTCTGTTTTTTCCACATCCACGGGGATAATCTCATCGGCAAATCTGCCTTCATTTGCAGCTTTGGCAGCCTTTTCATGGCTCATGCAGGCAAATTCATCCTGTTTTTCCCTGCTTATTCCATACTTATCGGCAACAAACTCAGCCGTTATCCCCATGGCCGAATATACTTCAGGCCATTCACTCACCAGTCCCGGATTGGCGGAAAACTTTGTACCGCCGAAAGGAATCATTGTCATTGACTCAACTCCACCGGCTATAATACAGTCTGCAAATCCGGACATAATCCTTTCTGCAGCTATGGAGATGGTCTGCAGACCTGATGAGCAGTATCTGTTCACCGTCTGACCGGGGACTTCATATCCCAGACCGGCCTTCAAAAGTGCAATTCTTGCAACATTAAGCCCCTGTTCGGCCTCGGGAAATGCACAACCCATTATCACATCTTCCACATTCTCCTTTGAAACACCTGTTTTTTCCATAAGTCCTTTAATGACAGCAGCCGCCAGATCATCCGGCCGGGTATCCTTAAAACCGCCTTTCTTAGCCTTGCACCCGGCTGTTCTGTAAGCTCCTAAAATATATGCCCTTCTCATTATATCCTCCGAAATATTAATTTCTTAACGGTTTCCCTTTCTTCAGCATATGCTGGATTCGCTCCAGTGTCTTTTTCTGACCACACAGCTTGAGAAATTTTTCCCTTTCAAGATCCAGCAGATAATCCTCAGTAATAAGTGTTCCGGCATTCACATCGCCGCCTGTGATGACATCAGCTATCATTTCACCGATGTATTTTTCATACTCAGTAATAAAGCCGCCCTGCATCATATTCCAAAGCTGAACTTTTATACTGGCTGCAACACTTCTTCCCGGAGCCTTCAAACCAGTCCTCGGTCTGCCGGGCACATAATTTCTGGCCAAATCAAGCACCTTAGTTTTCGCATCATAAATAAGTCTGTCTATATCCATACAGACGGCATCTCCTTCACCCATATAATCCATATTAAACAGCTCCCACGCACCCATTGAGTGCTGAGCCATACCTATCTGTTTGAAATATTTAAAGATAAACGGAGAAACATCCGTTTCAAATTTTGCCGCTTTATCAATTGCCTTAATAGCAAGCTCCTTAGTACCGCCTCCGGCAGGAAGTAGTCCCACACCGGCTTCCACAAGTCCCATATAAGTCTCAGCATGGGCAACCCTTGCATCCGAATGCAGCGAATATTCACATCCGCCGCCTAGAGCAAGATTAAAAGGTGCCGCCACCACAGGAACCTTTGAGTATTTTATAGACATTGTGGCCTTCTGAAACTGCTTAACCATCATATTGATATCGTCAAATGCCCCCTCTGCTGCAGCAACAGCCAGAAGCATAAGGTTTGCTCCGGCAGAAAAAGCTTTACCCTGATTACCTATAACCAGCCCCGCCCCTTCATTCTCTGCACGGGCAATGGCTTTTGGCGTCATACTCATAATATCGCCGCTGATTGCATTCATTTTCGAATGAAATTCCAGGCAGAACACCCCGTCTCCTATATCCAGAATTGAGGCGCCGGCGTTTGATTCCACAACCCTATTTTTCGATTTCAGAATTTCAAAGTCGATTTTATCATATTTTACAGGAACCTCTTTGTATTCGCCGGATGTTAAATCATAGTAATATTTAACACCGTTCTCCAGTTTATAAAAAGACTCTATTTGTTCCAGTTCGTCCGGAACTTCCACACCGTCATTTTTTGCTTTCTTTACAAATTTCTTTACGCCGATAGCATCCATTATCTCAAAAGGACCCAGCTCCCAGTTAAAACCCCATCTCATTGCATTATCCACATTGACAATATCATCAGCAATTTCCGGTATACGTTTAAAAGCATACAGCAGGCCGTCTCTTAAAACGCGCCAGGCAAATTCAGCGCCTTTATCGTCAAAAGCAACCATCCTTTTTACCCTTTCTCTCGGGTCATCCAGCTGTTTTACCGTCTGAACAGAATTAAACTTCGGCTTTGCCGGCTCTTTATATTCTCCCGAATTATAATCGTAATAATAAATTACGCTTTTACCTTCTATTTTCTCCTTTTTGTAAAACCCTTTTTTCGTCTTATTACCGTGCAGCCCCTTTTCAATCATTCCTTCCAGAAAATCGGGCAATCTGTAAATTTCACGCTCCTCATCATTTTTTAACAGCCCATAGGAGTTCTTTCCGATATGTCCGATGGTGTCGACACCCACCAAATCGGCAAGCCTGAAAACAGCAGTTTTTGGAAGCCCTATAGCCTGGCCGGCTGCGGCATCCGCCTCCTCCACGGTCATATTCATTTCCTGCAAATGTTTAATAGCACTGAAAATAAGATAGACACCAATTCTGTTGCCCACAAAGTTCGGTGTGTCCTTTGCAAAGACTATTCCCTTGCCCAGTCTTTTGCTGATGAATTTTTCCATAAAATCCACAACACTCTTATCCGTATATTTACACGGAACCAGCTCCAGAAGACGCATATACCTGGGTGGGTTAAAAAAATGGGTGACAAGAAAATTTTTCCTGATATCTTCCGGCAAAACCTCCGCCATGTCATTAACCGACAAACCGCTGGTATTTGTGGAAAGAATTGCACCATCTTTATAATTTGGGATAATTTTATTTTTCAAAACATCGTGCTTTATTTTCATGTTCTCAACAACAACCTCGATTATCCAGTCAGCTTCGGATATTTTATGTATGTCGTCCTCAAAGTTACCCGTTTCTATAAGTTTTATATTATCCGGCAGATAAAACGGTGCCGGTTTCATCTTTTTAAGACCGGCTATATTATTGTTAGCAATTCGGTTGCGAACTTCTGGATCGTTAAGCGTCAACCCTTTTGCTTTCTCCTCATCGGTAAGCTCTTTCGGAACAATATCCAGTACCAACACCTCAATACCGGCATTTGCCAAATGAGCCGCTATTGTAGAGCCCATCACGCCGGAGCCCAGAACGGCCGCTTTATTAATCTGTCTCATTGTTTCTCCTCCGTTTTCTCATTTTTATATCCCTCGGGCTGGTAGCCGTTTTCCAGATACATGCTTTCTATCATTTCTCTGTATTTATCGTAAATTATACGCCTTTTAAGTTTCAATGTAGGTGTCAGTTCGCCGCCTGCAATCGAAAAATCTCTCGGCACAATACTAAACTTTTTAATAGTCTCATATTTTGGAAGGTTTGAATTAATCTCTTCTATCCTGCTTCTGAAAAGCTCGGTCACTTTCTCGTTTTTAACCAGATCTCCCACATCAAAAAATTTCAGTTTGTTTTCACGGGCAAACTCGAACAATCTTTCGAAGTTGGGCACAATTAAAGCAGTCAGATAAGGCTTATTGTCACCGTGTACATAAACCTGGGAAATATATTTATCCAGTTTCATTTCATTTTCTATGGGCTGCGGCGCAATATTTTTGCCCCCGGCGGTAACGATTATCTCTTTTTTTCTATCCTTTATAAAAATAAATCCGTCCTCATCAATTTCAGCAACATCGCCGGTTTTTAACCAGCCGTCTTCGGTAAACATCTCTTTTGTCTTTTCATCATCGCGAAAATATCCCTTCATCACGGCGGGACTTTTCACCATTAACTCACCGTCTTGTGCCACTTTAAACTCCGTATACTCGAAAGCAGTACCAACGGAGCCAAATTTAACGTCATCAAGGGTGTTAATGCTTATAGCCGGACTTGTTTCCGTTAGTCCGTATCCTTCCAGTATCGGAATCCCTATCACCCAGAAAAACTCATTAATAGTCTTGTCAAGCGGTGCTCCGCCTGAAACAAAAAATTTCATCCTCCCGCCGAACCGCTGCCTTATTTTTCTGAAAACAAGTTTGTCATAAAACCTGTATTTAACCTTTAGTGATTCGGGCAGATCCTTTGTGATGTATTTTCTTCTGACATATTCTTTTCCCACATCAAGTGCCCGGTGAACAAGCTTGCTTTTTATCACAGACATTTGGTGAATATTGTCAAATATCCTGGAATATATCTTTTCAAAAAGTCTCGGAACGCTGATCATTACTGTGGGGCGAATCTCGGTCATATTTTCGGGAACTTTCTCTATGCTTTCGGCAAAAGCAAGTTCACAGCCGTTCATCAATGTTATATAATACCCCACTGTACGCTCAAGCGCATGACTGAGAGGCAGAAAACTCAGCAGAGTTTCTTCATTAGTCAGGGATTTAACCTTTTTAATACCATATTCGGAGTCGTAAACAATATTTTCATGTGTAAGCATTACCCCTTTGGGAGTACCGGTGGTGCCTGATGTGTATATTATGGTAAGTATGTCGTCCTTATCCACTTCATCTATCCTGGATTCTATTTCAGCTTTTTCTTTTTCCGTAATGGGCATCGATATTTCCGAAAGCTGAAACAGCGTATAAACAGGCAAAAGTTTGTCACCGAGAAAACGCTCAAAAGAAATCACCGTTTCCACATGGGGAATTTTTTCTCTGACGGAGAGCAGCTTATCATATTGTATTTTGTTAGATACAAACACTATTTTAGCTCCGCTGTGATTAATAACATATGCCGCCTGATCAGCTGTATTGGTTGCATAAACAGGGACGGTAATGGCTCCCACAGACAGAATACCCAAATCAGCTATAACCCATCCCGCACGATTTTCGGACAAAATTGCCACTTTCTCACCTTTGCCGATTCCCAGCTTCAACAGCCCTCTTGCGCACATAAGGACACGTTCATAAAAATGGGAATAGCTTAGACTGATATACTGTCCTGCCTTTTTGTACGTAATGGCAATCTTTTTATCATAGACCTTCGCGTTTTCTCTCAACATTTCAGGGATAGACTTAAATCTCAATTCATACATCGTTATCATCCTGGTGAACGAATATTCATTTTTACTATTGATAACACCTGAAAACTAAGTTGTCAATATTTTAAAATATTTTTATATTATTAGACATAATATTCTTTTCTTATGTGAGAGAATGAAAGATTTGAATAATTCAGGAAACCAGCAAGAAATACCGTGAAGAGTAATACGTGAGGTGGTGAGTTAGGGAGATAGGAAGAGAGGTTTTGGATATCATATGAGCTGTAAAACCTTTGAATAATGTATTCTTATAAATTTTACCACCCCTTAATCCCCTTCTAACTCTATGATAGGAGTGGAGATAAAGCTCTTCCCCTAAATTAGGGGAGGTTGGGTGGGGTACTTATTCAAAGGTCTCGCTGTGGTAGTTCAAATTTATGTTCAAAACTCGATTTTGGACAACAAATTACTACCCTTTATCTCTCTACCTCACTGTTTCACCGATAGCTTTCGGCTTTCAAAAAATGAAAATACACATTTCTCAAAGATCTGCAATCTGTTTAAGTCACATTAGTTTATATAAAAAAAAGACCTCCATAATAGGAGGTCTCCGGAGAACTAACAATATTTTTCAGACTAAAATTATTATTTTTTAGGTCCTATCCATACCTGCTGAGTGTTTACAAACATTTTGATTCCGTGGGGACCTAATTCTCTGCCGAAACCCGATCTTTTAACACCGCCGCTGGGCAGTCTCGGGTCTGTCTTTACAATGCCGTTTACAGCAACCTGACCGCTCTCGATTTCAGATGCCATTTCTGCACCTCTGGATGCACCTGTCCATATACTGGCAGCCAGCCCGTATTGCGTGGCATTAGCCAGCTTTAAAGCTTCATCAGCATCTTTCGCTTTCATAACAGCTGCAATCGGTCCGAATGTCTCCTCACAGCTTGCCGTCATTTCAGGCTTAACATCGGCCAGCATTGTAACAGGATAATAGAAACCTTTACCTTCAGGAATTTCTCCTCCCAAAACAAGTCTGGCTCCTTCTTTTACAGAAGCCTGTACCTGACGGTGCAGATCATCCCTTAAATCTTTTCTGGCAATGGGTCCGACATCTGTGGATTCATTTCTCGGATCTCCCACTTTATATTTCTCAAATCGCTCTTTCATAAGGTCAATCATTTTATCATATACAGGCTCTTCCACAATAATCCTCTTAGCGGCAATACATGACTGACCTGCATTAATCAGCCTCATTAAACATATAGTATCGGCTGCCTCTTCAAGGTTGGCATCACTTAATACAACACTTGGGTCAGAGCCACCCAGCTCCATAACGGAAGGCTTAATTTCTGAGCCGGCGATAGATGCAATTTTGGAACCTGCAAAATCAGAACCGGTAACGGAAACTGCGCGTACAGCATCATGACGTATTACCCATTCTATACTTGCTGAAGTTATAACCAGATTCTGAAAAACACCTTCGGGAACTCCGGCATCAACAAACGCCTTTGTTATATATTCAGCACATTTTGGAACATGGGAGTCATGTTTCATCAGGCAGGTATTTCCGGCCATAAGCGCCGGCGCATAAAACCTTGCCGCCAGCCAGAAAGGTGCATTCCAGGGCAAAACTCCCAGCACGGGCCCCAAAGGAAGATACTGCACATAACTCTTGGTGGCGTCGGATTCAATATACTCTTTCTTTAAATATTCTTCTGCATGATCTGCATAGTGCTCCGCACACCACGCTGCTTTCTGTACCTCACCTCTCGCCTCTTTTATAGGTTTGCCCATTTCTTCCACCATAGGCATGGCGTAGTCATCAAGATTATCCCTCATAACTTTTGCAACTTTTCTCAGATACCCCGCTCTTTCTTCAAAACTGGTTTTTTTCCAGAAATCATAATACGTTTTTTCTGACAGCTCCAGTTTAGCTTCGATATCTTCCTGAGAATCCAGAGGCTTTTCATAAACTACCTCTTCAGTGGCCGGATTAGTTGCAACCAGTTTTGTCTTCGCCATAAATACCTCCTGATTAAATCTATTTACTTTTTGCTTTTGTGCTTTTGCCGGCTGCAGCTTTTTCAGCAGTTTTCTTCAATTTTTTATCTTCTTCCACAGCTGATGCAATTTCGATCCTCTGGTCAGCACCTTCTATTCTCTTTTTACCTTCTTCTTCCTTTATTATAAAATCTTCCTCAAGATTAAAAAAGGATTCACAACCGTTTGCCGTCACTCTTATCGTATCTGAGATACCGCAGGTTTTATTGCCGTCAACTCCCCATACCCACGGGATGATATGGAATGTCATACCCTCTCTTAGTACCGTTGAATTACCGTGTGCAAGGCTAAGAATATAGCCTTCATCCCAGCTTGGCGGAAAAGCTACTCCTATAGAATATCCTGAGCGTGTTATCAGAACGCCGTATTCATCGTTCACAGTAATAATATTCCTTATAAGGTTATCCACATCGGAAACCGTAACTCCCGGTCTGATCAAATCTTTTGCACTGTTTAATGCCAACTTCATCCTCTCCTGGGCATATCTCATATTATCACTCAAATCACCCAGAATAACCGTCCGCATCATTGCAGTATGATATTGTCTGAAGCAGCCGCCGACTTCCATAAACACATGCTCACCCGGCTGAACCACACGTCCTTCCCACGTTGCATGCCCGATCATTGTTCTCGGGCCTGAAGTCACATACGGCATAACTGCCGGAGGCTCCCCGCCTGCCTTGAACATAGCAGCAGAAATTTCGGCTCCGATTTCATTTTCAGTAACCCCGGCTTTGGCTGCTTCTATACCGGCTCTCATTCCACACTCCGTCGCCTTTGCTGCTTTTCTCATTACGTCAATTTCATAGTTCGATTTCGTAATCCTTCCCTGCTCAACTATTCCGAAACAATCATTTAGACGCCCGTCCGTCAAAGTGTGCTGCAGAGAGTCCTGCTGATATGCAGGGAAAAAGTAGCTGTTTCTTTCATACCCAATTGTTTTCTTGGAAAGCCCCATCTCTTTCAAACTGCTCACAAGCATCTGGATGGCATCCTCAGTATCCGAATAGGGTCTGGTTATTTCCACCCATGTACGTGCTATTACATTGGATTCTTCCAGTTTTCTTGTGACCATGAAAGGCTCACTTTCCAGCGGTACAACAAGCGCTTGAAAAAATGAGTAACCGGTGGTTTTATAATCAGTGAGATAAAGCAGGTTTTCAGGATCTGTGATGATAACAGCATCCAGGAGTCTTTCTGCCATCCTTGACCTTAACTCATCAATTCTTCTTTTGTATTCCTCAAAGGGAAATGTCATGTCATCTCTTTCAATCATGGCTTACCTCACCCAATTACTTTTTTGTATGCATCAGAAAAGATCCGCAGGCCTTTTTTCAAATCCTCTTCCGGAATAGTCAAAGGAGGGATAAATTTAAGAACCTCCCCTCTGCTTCCGCAGACACCGATAAGCATCCCGTTTTCGAAGCATTCTCGTGCAATTGCTTTTGCTTTATCACCGTTCGTAACATCAAATCCTACAATCATACCTCTTCCGCGTACTTCCACATCATCATTTCCCTCTGCAAGGTCTTTCAGGAAAGACGACATGTATTCACCATGTTTTTTCGTTTTATTCATCAGTTCATCATTGTCAAAGTAATCCAGCGCTTTTGTCCCGGCCACAAACGAAAGCCCCTGACCTCTGAATGTACCCGTATGCTCTCCCGGACTCCATTTCTCGTCATACTCAGGCTTATTAAGTGTCATGGCAAGGGGTGTTCCGTACCCGCCGATACCCTTGGCCAGAACAATTATATCAGGATCAAGATCTGTACCGTCAAAACTGAAATATGAGCCTGTTCTGCCGCAACCCACCTGGATATCATCAATGATAAAAAGTGCTCCAAGATCTCTGGCAAGCTGCTGTATACCTTCAAGCCATTCAAGGTTGCCGACTCTTACACCGCCCTCAGCCTGTATTGTCTCAACCAAAAACGCTGCAGGAGCATTTACACCGGAAGATGGGTCGTTAAACATAGCCTTTAAATCGGCCAGTGATTCCATGCAGTTTTTTCCAGTACCAAAGGGCCATCTGATAACATTGTCAAGTGAAACCCCGGCTGCATTTCTGAAATAATGATTTGCAGTGCAGGCTAGCGAGCCCAGTGTCATACCGTGAAAACCGTGGGTAAATGCAACAACATCATCACGGCCGGTAACTTTTCTGGCCAGTTTTAAAGCCGCTTCAACAGCATTTGTCCCTGTAGGGCCTGTAAACTGCATCTTATACTTCATGTTTCTCGGTTTTAAAATAGTTTCCACAAACTTCTCAATGAAACTTCTTTTTGCACTCGTATACATATCCAGACTGTGCGCCACGCCGTCTTCTTTTAAAAACTCTATCATGGCTTCCTTCATCTTTGGATTGTTGTGACCGAAATTCAGGACGCCGGCCCCGGCAAAAAAATCCACATATTCTTTGCCGTTCTCATCAACCTGCTTCGCATTGGAAGCTGATTTAAAGACCGTAGGGGCTGCTCTGCAGTAAGCCCTGATTTCTGATTCCCATTGCTCAAAAATTTCCATACTGTTAGCCATACTCCACCTCTTATTTATTGTCTATGCCGGCAAGCTTCACTAATAATTCAGCCGCCGGTTCTATCAGTCTGTCGTTAAAATCGTAAGCTGCATTGTGGCAGGCAATATTGTGCCCGTTACCGTCATCACTGCCTATAAGCGCATAAGCTCCGGGAATCTTTTCCAAATAATAACTGAAATCCTCCGAAGCCATAACAGGCATTTTTATATCGCTCTTCCAATTCTCCCCCAACGTGTTTTGCAAGCATTCTCTCATATATGCCGCAGAATCAGCATCATTTACTGTGGCACCGTAACGTTTTCTCAATTCCACTTCAGCTCTGACCCCATAAGCATCGGCAGTTTTCTCTGCAATATTCTTAATCATCTCGCCCACTCTGTCCCTCATCAGGGTATCTGAAATACGTATACTTCCTTCAATTCTTGAATGCTCCGGAATAGTGGTTAAGCCGCTTGGAGCTTCAAAAGATGTTACCGAAACAACTGCAGAGTCCTGCGGGGCAACCCGTCTGCTCACTATCTGCTGCAACGCTGTTACCACTGCTGATGCTGCCAGCACCGGATCTCTACAGATTTCAGGCTGACTTGAATGTCCGCCTTTACCGTAAAAGTCGATATGAAAAGTACCGTTTGCAGCCATGACCACACCGTCCGGGCAAGCTGCCTCACCAAATTTTATACCCGGCCAGTTATGCCAGCCGAAAATACAATCCACATCTTTCAGACACCCTTCTTCCAATATTCTCTTTGCTCCGTGTCCGCCTTCCTCACCCGGCTGAAATACCAAAGTTACAGGTCCGCCCAGCTTTTCCTCATTTTCTTTCAATATAAGAGCGGCAGCTATAAGGGCAGATGTATGTCCATCATGACCACAGGCATGCATAACCCCGGCATTTTGCGATTTATAAGGGGCTGCAGTTTTTTCATCAATAGCAAGCGCATCAATGTCCGCACGCAATGCCACATGTCTGCCTTTAGCTTCGGGTGCAAGCACAGCGATAGTTCCTGTTTCAGCACTCTTTTTCCATTGTATCCTATTATCTGTTAAAATTGCTCTTATATACGCAGATGTATTATACTCTTTCCATGCAGTTTCAGGCTGTGAATGAAGCTTGTGCCTCAACTCAACTGCAAATTTTAGTATTTCAGCCCGCTCTAATGACATTATACCACCCATCGGGAATATATTTTCAAAAGTACAACAACAAGCACTGTAAATAATTAAGGCCAACGTTGTTTGAAAACTGTCTGAATTACTGCCGACAGCTATTGATATACTTAATTTTGGTGCCTATTGATAAAACATAGCTTAACCCGTGTATCTTTCAATAGAAAAAACTCTTAATTGAAAAAACAAGTTAAATTTTAGTTTACATTGACATATTTTAAATATGAAAAATTTCAAGCACAATTATACTGTTTTATTTCATGTGTAAAATTATATTTTAATTGAATTAAGAGAGTGTTATCAAGCTTGCTCTCTATATTTTTTCTATATAATTTTATAATTAAAGTCAATAACAAAACGCAATATATAAATTTTTTTAAGTACTTCTTCAAAATTTAAGGTGTATACCGTAATGCGTGATACCGTGATGAGTAATGTGCGATGGATGATGGGTAAGAAAGAGGTAGTTGGAGGTGATTGAGGTAGTTGATGTTATTGAGGTAATAAGGGTCTTAGGGTAGTATGGTTTGTAGATGTATTAAATAAGTTAAAAGGTAATCGTGCAAACAATTATATCAACTTTCTAAATATCTGCCTCAATCTGGACTTTTCTCCTTGCTCCTAGGCCATGTAAGCTTAACGCTTAGCACCAACAAAATGTCATAGCTCCTAAAAAATGAGAGAGTTGCAATAAAATACAGCTTGAAAAAATCTGTTTATATTTTTATTGTACATTACCTGTTTAAGAATATTAAAAGTTTATAGAGAGATGGAAATGTTTAGAAAATTTGCGGAAAGGAATATAGTCGTTTTCGACGGCGGAATGGGCACCACAATTCAGAATGAATCAATCCCCGAAACATTATGGGGGGATTTTCATGGGTGTAATGAATACCTTAATATCAGTGCTCCGGAAATCATGAAAAATATTCACAGAAAGTATTTTCAGGCTGGAGCTGACGTTGCTGAGACAAACACTTTCGGTGCCACAAGACTGATTTTAAGTGAGTACGGCCTTGAAGATCAAGCATACGAAATAAATGTTGCCGGGGCGAAATTGGCCCGCGGGGCTGCCGATGAATTCTCCGATAAGTTTGTTTTCGGATCGATGGGCCCCGGAACTAAACTGCCCAGCCTTTCCCAGATATCATTTGACGATTTGTACGAAATGTATAAAGAGCAGTCAAAAGGTCTGATAGATGGGGGCGTCGACGGATTAATCGTGGAAACTTCGCAGGATTTATTGCAGATAAAGGCCGCTTTGAAAGCGATTTTTGATAACCTTGAAGAATTAAAAATCGATTTACCGGTAAGTGTTTCGGTAACTGTTGAGAATACAGGCACAATGCTTGTAGGCTCTGACATTTCAGCAGCCGCTGCACTCATCGGCTCCTATCCGGTATTTTCTTTGGGGCTGAATTGCGGCCTGGGGCCGGATATGATGCATAAACCACTCAGCGAACTTACCAAATACTGGAACAGAAGTGTATCATGCATACCTAATGCAGGTCTGCCTGAAAATGTTAACGGGAAAACCGTTTACACGATGACACCCGGGAAGATGGCTGAAATATTCAAAGGATTGCTGGATGAATTGCCGCTGAATATTATCGGTGGGTGCTGCGGTACCGGTTACGAACATATAAAACAACTGAAAAATATAGCAAAATCTTTTCATCCTTTAAAACCTTCCGGGACAGCTGCAGGTCTGTCATCAAGTCTATACACATCCACTTCACTGACACAGACACCACCTCCTGCTATAATAGGTGAGAGGGCAAATGCCAACGGCAGTAAAGCTTTCAGAGAATTATTGTTAAACAACGATTATGAGGGAATGTTAAATGTCGCCAAAGAGCAGGAAGACGCCGGAGCCCATTTTATCGATGTTTGTGTTGCATATGCAGGGCGAGATGAAATGTTTGATATGCAGCATTTTGTCAGCTTATTAAATAAAACCCTTTCCGCTCCCATTGTAATTGACTCAACGGAGCCTCCGGTGATAGAAACTGCTCTTAAAAATTATTCGGGAAAACCCATTATCAATTCAATAAACCTTGAAGACGGCGGTGGCAAGCTGCACAAAATACTTAAGCTTGTTCAAGACTACCCTGCCAACGTTATCGCTCTTACTATTGATGAAAACGGCATGGCAATGACAGCAGATGAGAAATTTAAAATTGCTGAAAAGATTTATAATATATGGACTAAACAATACAATCTTGCTCCTGAAGGGCTGATATTCGACCCGCTGACTTTCTCCATCGGAAGCGGAGATACTTCCCTTAAGTTTGCAGCTGTGGAAACATTAAACGCCATAAAAATGATAAAAGACAGATTGAAAGGAGCAAAAACGGTATTGGGAGTCAGCAATGTTTCATTCGGACTATCCAAAGAAAGCAGGATTTTTCTAAACGCCGTTTTTCTGGAAGAAGCAGTGGAAAACGGTCTGGATATGGCGATTGTCCATGCATCGAAACTTATTAATCTATCCTCTATGGATAAACATGAAATAAATTTGTGCAAAAATCTGATTTACGGTCGTGAAAATGGACTTAATAAATTTATTAACCATTTTTCAGGCAAAAGCCTGCAAAGCGAAGAAGAAGTTGAAGAAGATATAACCGAAGAAGAAGCTCTGGTTAAAAAGCTTAAAAAAGGTAATAAAAAGGACCTTGAAAAAGTAATAGACACTCTTCTGCAAAAATACAAACCTTTTGAAATAATTAATGACATTCTGATGCCCGGAATGAAAGAGATCGGAGAACTCTTCGGCAGCGGCAAAATGCTCCTGCCTTTTGTACTTCAGTCTGCTGAAGTCATGAAGAAATCTGTCACCTATCTGGAAAAATTTATTAACAAAGAAGACACGGAAACAAAAGGTAAAGTCATTTTGGCCACTGTAAAAGGTGATGTGCATGACATAGGTAAAAACCTTGTGGAAATTATTTTATCCAATAACGGTTACGAAGTGTATAATTTGGGAATAAAGGTTCCTGTCGATGAAATGATTGAAAGGGCGAAAGAGGTAAAAGCGGATGCAATAGGTATGAGCGGTTTGCTTGTCAAATCCACCGGCATAATGAAGGAAAATATAGCTGAGATAGCTCAAATGCAACTGGACACAACCGTTCTGCTGGGCGGTGCCGCACTTACTGAAGGGTTTGTAAAAAACGAATGTGAGCCGCTTCTTGAGGGAAAAGTACACTACTGTGCAGATGCTTTTTCTGCTCTTAAATACCTGAAAACAAAACCATCCCAAAGAAGAAAAATTTCAGGAAAACCACAGATTAATCAAGTAAAATCAGATACAACAGGCGACGAGCAAACAAGAAACGATCTGAGTACGGACGATATACCTATCCCGCCTTTCTGGGGCAGCAAAATTGAAGAGAATATTGATATTAACGATGCGTTGAAGTTTATGAACAGGCAGACCCTTTATAAAACACGATGGGGCTATAAAAAGAGCAGTGCAAGTACCGAAGCAGAATATATGAAATTATTAAAAGATGAAGCTGACAGTGAATACAACGAGATACTGCTAAAACTTAACAATGAAATCAAAATTAATCCTAAAGTAAGTTATGGATATTTCAAGTGCCAGAGCAGTGAGGAAACATTAAAAATATATGATGAAGACGAGAAACTGCTCGCTGATGTTGTTTTCCCGAGAAGTTCCAAACCACCGTTTCTCAGTATTCCTGACTATTTCAAGGACCACAAATCAGGGGAATTTGATGTTTTACCGCTGCAAATCGTAACCCTCGGAAATGAACCGGCGGAGTACACAAAACAATTGAAAGAAAACCACAGCTACAAGAAATATTTTCTTCTTCACGGCTTCTTTACAGAACTAACAGAAGCTTTGGCGGAATTCTGGCATAAAAGGATAAGAGAAGAACTTAAAATAGATAATAAGGACTCCGGTTCTATTGACGGAATACTTAACGCAAAATACCGAGGCCTGCGCTACAGTTTCGGTTATCCATCATGTCCGGATCTGTATGGAAATAAAATTATTGGTGATCTGCTTTCAATGGAGAAAATAAATATCAGCCTGACTGAGACTTATCAGATGGTGCCAGAGTTTAGTACAAGTGCACTCATCGTTCACAACCCGACGGCTGAATATTTTACGCTGTGAATTTAAAGTATTTGAGGTGCCAACCGCGCACATCCCGCCCACCAAATTGTGGCGGGATGCTTGGTATTTGAGGTAGTTACTGCTGTGAAGTTACCGGCTGAGTTTACTAATAACAAATATACCACTCAACTAATATACCAATACACCACACAACAAATTTATTCATCCGGATGCAGTACAGCGTGCAGAAACTCTTTAGTTCTCTCTTCTTTCGGCTCCGTCAATATGTCAGCCGGCGACCCCTGCTCCACAATCGATCCGCCATCGATAAAACATACCCTGTCAGACACCTGTCTGGCAAAAGGAATCTCGTGCGTAACAAGAAGCATAGTAAATTCATGCTGCTCAGCCAGCTGACGGATTACCTGTAAAACTTCACCAACAAGCTCCGGATCAAGTGCAGAAGTCGGTTCATCAAAAAGCAGAATTTTAGGTCTCATAGCCAAAGACCTGGCTATACCAACGCGCTGCTGCTGCCCACCGGAAAGCTGTGCGGGAAATTTATCCGCCTGATCAGACAGCCCCACCAATTCAAGAAGCTCATCAGCCCTTTCGACAGCTTCCTTTTTTGAAAGCCCCAGCACCCTTATAGGTGCCTCCGTCAGATTACGGCGAACTGTCATATGCGGAAACAGGTTAAACTGCTGGAAAACCATTCCGAGCTTTGAGCGCATTTTTCTCAAATGTTGTTGGCTTGCAGGGATAAGCTTGCCGTTGCGTTCTTCATGCCATAATGGCTCACCGTCAACATAAACCACACCACCATTTATTGGCTCCAATGTCATCAAAATCCTGAGTATCGTTGATTTACCGGAACCCGAAGGTCCAATAATCGTTACCATCTCATTAGGCTGGACCTCAAACTCAAGCTCATCTAGAACCACCACATCACCGAATTTTTTTGTAACTTTATCAAATTTAATCATAGGTTCGCTCATTTTTACCTCGCTTATTTAAGTGGTATTCCGCTCTTGGGAAGTTTCATATCTATAAAACGCACTAAGAATGATGACAGCAGTGTTAATATAAGATACAGTCCCCCTACCAAAGAAAGAGGAACGAGATAATTATAAGTTCTGTCTCCGATAATTCTGGCCAGGGTCATCATTTCCAGAACAGTGACAACACTTAAGATGGGGACATCTTTCATAATTGAAACAAGATAATTCCCCAGCGCCGGTATAATACGTGGTACAGCCTGGGGCAGAATAATATGAAAAAAACCATAAGCAGGTGGTAAGTTTAAAGCTTTAAGTGCCTCGTGCTGCCCCCATGGCACCGCTTCCAGCCCGCCTCTGTAAACTTCGGCACAATATGCGCTGTACTGCAAACCAAGCGCAACAGCTCCGGCAACAAATGCCGGAAGAGTAATCCCGGTAAGCTGAGGGAGAACATAAAAAACAAAAAACAACTGTATAAGCAGCGGGGTGTCCCGCAAAAATTCAATAACAAATGCAGCCGGATAGCTGATTATCTTCAACGGTGCTCCCTTTAAGGCTGCCAATATCAAACCGATAATCATTGCCAAAATAAAACCCACAACTGTAGCTTTTAATGTTGTAACAAGCCCTATCAGTAAAATAGGTAGAATAGACGCTGCAAAAGCAAGATTTGAAGTTGTAACCCATTCAATCCCGTATAACATCACTTACCTCCCGCTGCACGGCGCCAGGTTCCAACATACTGGCTTAGCATTTTAAGCATACCTGCCAGTACCAGAGCCATACCGAAGTACATAAAAAGAGCCAGTGTATAGACCACGGCACTTTCCTGTGTTAGATTTCTAAGCCTTTCCGAGACAAAGGCCAAATCCGATATTGTAATAAGAGAAACCAAAGCGGTATCCTTCAAATTTTGAATGGCAAGATTGCCAAAAGGCGGCATCATTTCAGGTATTGCCTGAGGCAGAGCGATACGCCATAATGTTTGTTTGGGAGTAAAATTGAGAGCAGTAGCCGCTTCGTATTGTTTTTTAGATACTGCCTGTATGGCACCCCGCACAACCTCAGCGCCATATGCACCTATATTTGCAGATAATGCCAGAATTCCCGCAATAACAGGCGGAATACGAGTATCAACTCCCATAAACTGGCCTACCAGAGGTAAAGCATAAAACAGCCAAAACATCTGCACCAGCAAAGAAGTGCCCCTGAAGACTTCAATATATGTAACGGAGGGGACTTTAAAATACCAGTGCCGGGAAAGCTTTCCGAGTCCAAACATAAAAGAAAAGATGGCTCCGAGAATGGTGGAATAGAACGTTAACTTAACAGTAATCCATGCCCCATCCATCATTGGTCCCAAATAATCTATCCAGTTCATTCATCCCTCCGCTACCCTGTATGCAGGGATATAATAAGAAAGCGCCCGGCTTTTTAAAACCGGGCGCCTATGTGATACAGTTTTACTTAAATACCTTCTCCGGAGCAAAGCTCTTTAGTAGTATGTTTAAAAGAACCTTCTATGTCAGCAGGTGTAAATCCGTTTTTCTCGAGAATATTTCTCCACTCATCAGTCTTTTTAAACTTTTTCAGCTCTTTACTGAACGCTAAGCGAAAATCATCGGATCCTTTATTAAAGGTAAAGCTGCCCCAGCTACGGATCTCTTTACCATCTATCACAGGATCTACAAAAGGATCGGCCAGTTCAACTTTATCACTCTTCTTCGCCAAATTAGCTGCAGTAAGTCCTGTTGCAGCATAAGCATCGGCTCTTCCTGTGGCTACAGTTGAAATAGCGTCAGCATTTGTCTGAATCATAACCATTTGTGACTGTGGGACATCAATCTCCTGAAGCATTTCAAGCTGATCGGCACCAGCCATAATGGCAACTTTCAGATCTTCACGCTTAGCAAAGTCCCTATGTGAATGAATATCTTTAGGATTTCCGGCTTTCACCAGCAGTCCTTCACCATAGGAGGAATTGGGCACTGTAGCATAATCCACCTGTTTACAACGCGGAGGCAGAATGGCCTGCTCTGCTGCCGCCATATCAAAACGATTTGCTTTTAAGCCGGGGATCAGAGAACTGAAACTTGTTACAACCCACTGAATATCTTCAATACCCATTCTTTTCAATACCGCTCTGGCAACTTCCGGTCCGGCTCCCATTGCATTACCGCCTGCATCTACATAACCGTAGGGGATTTCATTTGCAGTGGCAACACGAACAAATCCTCTTTCTTTAATGTCCTCAAGTGTAACCTGGGCTGAAGCAACACCAGCTGATAAAAGTGCAAACAACCCTACTGCTAAGAAGCTGATTCCTAACTTTCTGAATTTGTTAAACATAATCACGTACCTCCTTTACTCGCTTTTTTCTAAGCGGCTCTTTAAACCGTCTTATCCATACAATGTATATTAAAACCTTTGCCGTTATCCGCAAAGACTTTATATTCAGCAGTTAGTCAGTTAAAGTATAACATCTATTTTCATGATAGCATAATATAATTGTTTTATATAAAAAAAAACAGGGTTTGTCAAATTGTTTAAACCGACTTTATTCCAAAAACTATTGGTATATTTAAGAAAATATAAAGTGAATTTTATAACCATTCAAAATTAAACAAATATAAAAAATATTTTATATCCCGCAGGAAACCGGGGTTTTAATCAATTATAATTCAATTGTGACAGATGGGGTATCAGGAACAGACACCCCAAATCAAATATCATTAAAAACAAGACCTGTCTGTAATTTCGGATAAAAATAAGTGGATTTTTGCGGCATCACATATCCATTTTCAGAAATTTCTCTGACAACTTCAATAGGTACACCGTTCAATATGAATCCGACTGCTTTATTTTTTTCAGCTGCTTCACGTACTTTCTCCTCGCTCTGCATAAAAGAAATGCCTTCTTTATTAAGAAGTTTATCTTCGGAAAAGCCCATGACACCTTTTAAGATAAGTTCCTGAAGGATATAAGTGTCAACTCTTCGGTAAACGGGGTGAAGTTTTTCATAATCGTCGTCCTTAATTGACAGACCGTAATATTTGTCCCCGTAAACCATTACTATCTTGCAATTCTCTTTCTTATTCAGAAACTTCTCATAGCGGGTATGCTCAATCTCCTCAACTACAAAATAATTCTCAAGCTTCTCAAAAAACACTTTTTCGTCAAATTTATCATCTATATCAACCACTCTGTGAGTGGGAAATATCTTTAGACCTTCGTCATAAAAATTGACAAACATCATCATTGCAAAGTCGTAAGGCTTTAACTCATCTGCTGCATCTTTGTTCTGCTTTCTGAAAAAGTCCCTCAGATTAAGAGAGGTCTCGTACCTGTGATGCCCATCAGCAATATAAATAGATTTGTTTGACATAAACCTGGATATTTTATTAACAATATCCTGATCCTGTATAAGCCATAAAGAATTCTTGACGCCGTCATCATCAACTGCTGAAGCTGCAGGCATCGTCTTCTTCGCACTGGCAAAAGCCTTTTCCAGCTCATTTTCCTTATCCAGATAAAGTCCGAAAATCTGGCTGAAGTTCGCTTTGCAAGCCTTCATCAGCTCGTATCGGTCTTTTTTGGGTCCGGCCAACGTCTTTTCATGGGGGAAAACTTTCCCTTTACCAAATTCTTCCAGCTTCATCAAACCAACAAAACCGGTCCTGACATATTTTTTGCCTTCGTACCTGTACTCCTGCTCATAAACGTAAAATGACGGCACATCATCTTTTACCAGGACTTTTTCCGATTTCCATTGATTGTAGAGTTTACCGGCATTATTGTACTTGTTTTTGCCCTCGGGCAGAATAAGATGGACAACGTTATACGGTGATTTTGTTTTAAAGCTCTCTCTTTCACTCTCGCTTATCACATCATAGGGGGGTGAAACAACATGTTTCAAAAGGGCTTTTTCCAGATTGTATCTTACTCCTCTAAAAGGTCTAACGGTAACCACAATTAACCTCCCGTTATTTGCATATTATTCTGGCAAACTTACGTTTACCAACTTTTAAAGTATATTCTCCGGCTGCCGGGCTCATCTCAATATCACTGATTTTCTCCCCGTTCACAGATACAGCCCCCTGCTTGGCAAGCCTTCTGGCATCACTGTTGCTTGAAGCAAAATTCAGCTTTCTTATTATCTCCAGCATACTTTCACCATTAACTTCCAAAACAGGCATATCCTCCGGATTTTCCCTTTTGGAGAACACCCTTTCAAAATCCGATTTGGCTTTTTCTGCTGCACTTTTATCGTGGAATTTTTCCACAATTTCACATGCAAAATCCTTTTTCACATCCATCGGATGCAGCCTGCCGTTTTTGATGTCCTTTTTTAAATCTTCTATGGATTTCATACTTCTGTCGCTCAGTAAAAGCATGTAGCGGAACATAAGCTCATCTGAAATAGACATAAGTTTACCAAACATATCCGATGGACTTTCGGTAATACCTACATAATTGTTTAAAGATTTACTCATCTTCTGCACACCGTCAAGACCTTCAAGTATAGGCATAGTCAAAGCGATTTGGGATTCCTGCCCGTAGGCCTTCTGAATTTCTCTTCCCACAAGAAGGTTGAATTTCTGATCAGTCCCCCCTAACTCTACGTCTGCCCTTAAAGCAACAGAGTCATAAGCCTGAACCAAAGGATATAAAAACTCATGAATACTAATTGACCTGTTGGATTTATAGCGCTTGTTAAAATCATCCCTTTCCAGCATTCTTGCAACGGTGTGCTGTGAAGCCAGCTTAATCATGTCCGCGGCAGTCATCTTATTCATCCAGTGACTGTTGAAAGCAATCTCCGTTTTCTCCGGATCCAGTATTTTAAAAACCTGCTCTTTATACGTTTCAGCATTTTTCACTATTTCTTCCCTCGTCAAAGCCTTTCTGGTTTCAGACTTTCCTGAAGGATCACCTATCATACCGGTAAAATCACCTATTAGAAAAATCACCTGGTGTCCCAGTTCCTGAAAATGTTTTAACTTTTGTATCAGCACTGTGTGTCCAAGATGCAAATCGGGAGCTGTCGGATCGAAACCGGCTTTTACCCTGAGAGGCTTCTCTTCTTTTATAGATTTCTCTATCTTTCTAACCAGTTCTTCTTCAACGATAACCTCTTCAGCCCCTCTTTTTATGTGCTGAAGCTGATCTTTTAAAGGCAACAAATTCTCCTCCTACAAATACATTTTATTCAGATAAATATCAATAATCCTGTTACCATAGAAAATATAAAAAATTGTTGCAAGAGAAATAAAGGGGCCGAAGGGAATTGGGAAGTTCCGGCTTTTTTTCCAAACAATAAACGGCAGTCCCACAATTACGCCTGCGAGCGAACTGAAAAATAATATAAAAAACAAAGGTTTAAAGCCGAGAAATGCACCGATCATTGCAAAAAGTTTCAAATCGCCGCCGCCCATGCCCTCTTTTTTTGTCAGAATATAATAAACGAATGAAGGAACCCACAGAATCAAAAAACCAGCAGCAGCTCCGATGACAGAATTGATTATACCCGGATTGAAAAAAAATGATAGTATTAAACCGGCACCGATGCCGCCAATGGATATTTCATCCGGAATTATCCCGCACTCATATTTTTCATCGAATGCGGTAAACAGATCTGTAAAAGCAGCGGCAAGTAACAAAAAAACAAAAATAAGATATTTTATCAGGATAAGGCTGAAACCGATTTTAATATAAACAGATAAAAATAAAAATGCTGTAACAAACTCCACCAGAGGATACTTAAGTGAAATTTTTTCACCGCAATTCCGGCATTTACCCCTGAGTAAAATAAAGCTGAGCAGGGGGATATTGTCGTAAAACCTGATTTTGGATGCACATGCAGGGCAGCTTGAAGACGGTGTTACTATGGAAACCCCGTCAGGCAAACGTGCAATAAGTACATTCATAAAACTTCCGAAAATTAAGCCGAGTATAAAAACAAGGGTAGGAATCATCTGAAAATTTTATCCGGTCTTACTAAAATATAATTTTTTGTGTTTTGTTAAGTGACAGTACCTAAAGATATAAAGACCAAAAATATTCAAAGGTAAAATAAAAACTTTGCTGCTGCTAAACGTCATTATCCACCCCTTCTGCAGACAAAAAGACTAAACCGTGCTTGTCGGCAAATTTCACACACTCTTCAAAATCCACAACAAAAGTTTTGCCGGCCTCAACAGCCAATACAGAGCCGTTATTATCTGCGATTTTCTTCAATGTGTCAATACCGACTGTAGGTACGTCAAACCGTTCGTCCTGCCGGGGTTTTGCTGTTTTTACAACGACTGCTTTCCCGCGGGCTAACCTGCACCCGCGCTCAATCGCAGCATCTGTGCCTTCTATGGCTTCCACGGCCATAACAGCTTTATTTTTAACCACCACAGTCTGACCGATGTCAAGCCTTCCCAGCTCAATGGCAGAATCCAGGCCGAACCGGATATCCTCCAACTGTTTTTTATCCGGTTTCTTTTTGGTGAACACCCCTTTGCCGGCAAGAAGACTTTTTAGTATCTCCGTTTGTTTTAAAACCTTTATCCCTTCATTTTTCAAAAGGTCAACCACGGCAAGCATAATCGTGTCATCCTTCCTGTCCTTAAGGTTTAATAATGTTTTTACAGCGAGCATGTCAAATTTCAGATTACTGTAAATGAGCTCTTTGGTTATTTTTCCGGCAAAAAGGACACTCTTAATGTCCTCTTCCTTTAAAATTTTCAGAATTTTTTTTATTTGTGTAACACTCACAGTATAAATTTTTCTGCTGTAAGGGGAAAGATTTTCGGAGACAGACTCGGACAATGATATAATAAGAACATCATGACCATTTGCCGACAATACTTTGGCAGCAATCAGAGATATTTTACCATAACCGGCGATCAGGCCTATTTTCAAACAGATACCTCACATCGGCCTTCTTTTTTACTGATTATTTCATCAACTTTAAGAGCAAGTTTAAGAGATCTGAGCTCATGTTCAACAGGTATCATTCTTACTACATTTCCTTTGACACAATCCACAAAATGCCTTATCTCAAGCATCAGCGGATTATCCTTGTAGACAAACAGCCTTTCGGTAATATACTCATTTTTGTATCTGAGCTCCCTCTCTCCGAATATATGCTGTGATGAACCTTTACGGTAAATATTTATATCCTGATTTGTGTAATCCAGAAATACAAAAGTGTCTTCCTGGCTGATACTGAGGGTCCTGTCCTTTTTCTGCGTTATACGGCTTACAATAATATTGGCAACTGCATTGTTTTCAAAAATAAGATTTACCGAAGCAAAATCAGGCAGATTGGAATAAACTTTGCTTCCTTTTGCCTCAACATCTATTACATCTTTACCGACAATGTTAAGTATAATATCAATGTCATGTATCATCAAATCCAATATAATACTGTCATTCTTCACCCTTTCATCATATGGCCCCACTCTCCTTGACTCTATGAGAAAAGGATTCCTGACGATTTTTTTCAGTTCCTGAACAGCACCGTTAAACCTTTCCACGTGCCCGATATGCAGAGTGAGCCCCCGTTGTCTGGCTATTTCAAAAAGCTCCTGGGCTTCTTCAATGTTTGTAGTAATCGGTTTTTCCACAAGCACATGTTTATCGGCCAGAAGGCAGTCCTTAACAATCTGATGGTGGTATTTAGTCGGCGCAGCCACCGTGACAGCATCCACCTTATCCAGAATTTCTCTGTAATCTGTGGACCCGGCAACATTGTGGTGTTCAAGTGTTTTATCCAGTACCTCTTTGTTAACATCGCTGAGGGCAGAAAGCTCAATATCTCTGATGGTTTCATACAGGTTCAGATGATATTTCCCCATTCTTCCTAATCCGATTAAACCCATTTTCAACATAACTATCTCCTTAATACCCCGCGTTTTGAATTCTTTAAAAATTCTGCAAATTCTTTCACTTCTGCAGAATCAGCCACTTTAACTATTTCGTTGACTGCATCGTCCATCAGATATTCTTTATTTAAAAAGATTTTCATAACCTTTTTTAGACTGCTCAACTGCTCTTTTTTAAAACCGCTTCTCCTCAAGCCGACTGAATTTAACCCGTGTATCTTTGCAGGATTTCCTTCAGCCAGGCAGAAAGGGGGTACGTCCTTGGCAATTCTTGAAAATCCGCCTATCATAGCACCCTTGCCAATTTTGACAAACTGGTGTATTCCGGCCATTCCGCCGAATACAACATTATCCCCGACAGAAACATGTCCGGACAATCCGACAAAAGACGTGATTATTACATTATTGCCCACTTTACAGTCATGCCCTATATGCGAAGTGGCCATAATATAACAGTTATCACCTATTTCAGTGACCCAGTCCTCTTTTGTGCTTGCCCTGTGTATAGTGGAAAACTCTCTTATAGTACAGTTTTTCCCGATAATTAATCTGGTGGCTTCATTTTTGAACCCGATATCCTGAGGAGCTCCACCTATATGAACATTAGGGGAAAGTACAGTGTTATCCCCGATTTCCGTATACGCTTCCACAATGCTGTTTCTGCCGATTCTGACATTTTCACCTATTATGCAGCCCTCACCTATAAATGCTCCGGCTTCCACCTGAGCACTCTCTGCAACGACTGCGTCGGAACTTATCTGGGCACCCTTGTCTATCATTCTTTCTCCCTGATCATGGCCATAAACTCAGCTTCGCAAACAGTTTCTCCTTTTACAGAAGCAACCCCTTTCATACGCCAGATATTTCTTTTACGTTTAAGCAGCTCCGCATCCAATATCAAGTTATCACCGGGAACAACAGGTTTTCTGAATTTTACATTTTCTATAGCCATAAAATAAACAAGATAATTGTTCACGTTATCTTCATCTATCCTGTTAAAGGCCATAAGCCCACCCGTCTGGGCAAGTGCCTCAACAATAAGAACACCCGGCATCACGGGATTATCCGGAAAATGACCTTGAAAAAACTGCTCATTAAATGTTACATTTTTCAAAGCTTTGATCTTATCTTCATCTGCTTCCAACACCCTGTCCACAAGCAGAAAAGGATACCTGTGAGGCAGTCTGGATAAAATATCTTTAATGTTCATTTTTCCTCTTCCTCTTTTTTCTTCATATACCTGACAACTTTATATAAATCTTTGAAAGCGGTTACATTTCTCCGCCAAAGTTTGTGGTCCACAACAGGGATGCCTGAATATATACCTTTCTTTTCTATATCAGATGCCACCCCGGATTTGGAACCAATCATAGTTCCATCCGGGATATTAACATGGTCGGCCACTGCAGTCTGTCCACCCAGAACAACAAAGTCTCCTATACGGCTGCTGCCAGCAATACCAGCCTGTGCAACAATTATACAATGCTTACCGATTTTTACATTATGTCCAACCTGGACAAGGTTGTCAATTTTCGTCCCCTCCCCGATAACAGTGGAAGATAGTGTACCTTTATCCACTGAGCAGTTGGAACCTATTTCTACATTATCCTCTATAACAACACGCCCAATATGTTTGATTTTCAGATGTCCCTGTTTCGTATTTACAAATCCGAAACCATCTGAACCGACAACCGTTCCTGCATGAATAATCACATTGTTACCTATAATACAGTTGTCATATATTGTTACATTGGGGTAAATTGTACAGTTATCACCAACTGAAACATTATTTCCTATTACTGCGCCGGACTTAATTTTGCAGCATCTGCCGATTTTACTTGAGGCACCAATACTGACATTATCTCCAATACAGGCATCTCCCGCAATTACAGCATCTTTTTCCACATAAGCGGACTCTGAAATAAACCCGGCCTGCTGATCATCCGGATAAAAAATATCGATAATGCATTTTAAAGCATACTTATAATCATCCACAACAATTGCAGACTTATGAAAAAGATTACTATATTTATCAAACAGTTTTGCAGGCACCACAAAAGCGGAAACGTTTTCAGTGTCATACATCTCAAGCATTTTTATGTCAGTCAGGAGTACAAGCGAATTATCAGCTGTTTCGTTAATATCGGAGATATTCCCGACTTCTGCATCTTCACCTGAAAGCCTGGCACCGATTTTTTCGGCAATAAAACTAAGCTTCATGATTAATTGTTTTCCGCATTCCATTCATTATTATATCTTTCAATCACAATAGGAGTAATGTCCACCGTTTCCGAGTTATGAATAATACCGGCTTCCTGCTTTTCCATAATTATATCATATTTAAGCTCTTTACCGAGCTCTCTGACAACCTGTGTCAAATCTTCGGCAATCCTGTTAACATATGACCTTTCCTGCCTCTGCAATTCTGCATTTGAATCCTCTATCATTCTTTTTAAATCCTTCAGTTTATCCTGATACTCTGCCATTTTGTTTTGTTTTGCCTGCTCGGAAAGTACACCGCTTTGACTGTTGAGCTCTGTCTGCATATTTTGCAGCTCTTCTCTTTTTTTCTGAATCTTTTCCTGCATCTCTTTGTACTCTTGCTCTATTTTCTTAGCTGCTGCCTTACCTGCATCACACTCATCCAGAGCTTTCTGCATGTCCACAACACCCACTTTGAGTTCAGCAAAAGCCATTGATGACAACACAAAAATAAACATGAAACTGATTACTGCTATTTTCCTCACAATTACCTCCTGATTTATATTAATTTTTTAAAACGTCCCGCCTATTGAAAAATCCCACTGGGCTTGCTCTTCATCCTTTTTCTTATCCAGTTTGTAGCCATATTCTAACCTAAGAGGGCCTATAGGGCTGAACCAGCGGAAACCAAATCCCACTGAACTTCTCATATCTTTTTCAAAATAACTTTCATCATTGTCATATACCTGACCGGTATCGTAAAAAAGTACACCTTTCAGGTTAGCCGCTTCGGAAAGAGGAAAAATTAGCTCTGCATTGAAAAGCAGGAATTTGTTTCCACCATACTCATAGCCGTTTTCATCAACCGGGGAAATATCTCCGTAATCAAATCCTCTGACGCTTTGCATTCCGCCTAATCTGTACCGCTCATCTATGGGAAGTTTTTTATCATCCAGTGACTCCATATATCCTGCCTCACCGTGCAGCATACCAACAAACTTCCACCAGAGGGGCACATACTGACTTGATTCAATACCGGCTTTGTAAAAATTACTGTCTCCGCCCAGAAACGTATCCGCATATTTTACAAACAAACTTGACTTGTTTCCTCGTGTGGGATCAACAGGATGGTTTAATGTATTCCATACAAGCTTCGGAGTAAAACTTACGGTGGTTGTTATGCCTTCTTGATCCTTGATATACTGTGAAGCGTCATCATCAATAGAAGTTATATCAACTTTCTCATAGGCAAAACGGTAATACATATTAAGTTTTCTTTTAATAATGGGATGCCCTATTCTTAATGCACCGCCTGTAGAATCTTTTGTATATTCGTAATAACTCCGTCTGAATTTATACAAGTCAAACCCGAATGAGATAGGCCTGTCAAAAAGCCACTGATTAGTAAAACTTAATGTATAGTCTGTTCTCTTTGAGGAGAACTCTGATTTCAGGCTCAAATCATAGCCATATCCCAGCAGATTTTTCTGTGAAACCTGTATCATTCCCACAGCACCGTCCAGAGTTGAATATCCTGCACCTATGGTAAACATACCTGTGGGTTTTTCATTAACAGACAAATTTAAATTTATACTGTTATTGTCAATTCTCTCTTCCACCAGCTTCACCTGTTCAAAATAGTTTAGATATTCAATTTGTTTTTTGGACTGTTGAATTTCCAAACTGTCATACTTGTCTTTTTCAACGATATCAAACTGCCTTCTGATAACCCTGTCCCGGGTTTTTGTATTGCCGGTTATTTTTATTTTATTAATATAATACAGGTTATTTTCCGTAATTTTATAGGTTATATTAACCTTTCTGGTACTTTCATTAACAGAAGTTGACGGATTAACATTAGAATAAGCGTATCCAATCTTGGTAAACGCCTTTGTTAAAGACTCGATATCTTTCTGAAACTTCTCACTTTTAAAAAGATCCCCCTCTTTAAGGGTAATGACTTTTCCCAAATATTCATCTGTCCGATGCTCATTTCCTTCAAAGCGGATTTCACCTATATGATACTGTTTGCCTTCCTGGATTCGAAAAACAAGGGTAATTTCCGTTTTATCCTCATTATATATAACTTCAGGTTTTCCCACTTTAGCCTGAATATATCCGTTATTAAGATAAGTGGCCCTTATCCGCTGTCTGTCAAGATCCAGCTGCTGTGATTTCAGCTTACCGCTGCCCGTGAACCATGAAAAGAACCCCTTTTCACTTGTCTGAATAATATCTTCCAACTTATCATCAGAGATATTGTCATTACCGTAAAATTTTATCTCCTCGACCTTTGCTTCTTTCCTTTCATTAATAGTAAATATAATATCAACAGTATTGTCAGGTCTCTGCTCTATAGAAAAATTCACATCAACATTATAATAATTTCTGTCCTGATATTCAGCTATTATCGTTTTTACTGCATTTTCAATAGCAGGTTTCTCAAAAACATCACCTTCTGAAATAGATAATTTTTCCAGCAGGGCTCCCCTGTCGATTTCCTCATTCCCTTCAAAATAGATATCATTAATAAACGGCTTTTCCTCTACAATATATGTTACAATCACCTTTTCGGTAACCTTCAGATCAACCTTTATGTTAACAAAAAGACCCGTCTTATACAAACGTCCGATTGATTTATCGATTTCAGCCAGATCAAACTCAGAGCCCACCTGCACAGCCTTTTCAAGAACCTTCTCATCAGGGACTCTTTTATTGCCTTTCACCACAACCTTATCAATGGTGGCAGCATTAACCGTAAAAGCTGCAGCCAGAACTATTAAAACAATCTTCAAATAAAGTCTCATAAAATCACTCATCCAATACATTTATTATATTTTTTATCCTTTCAGATTTGCTCTTGGATAAATTCTTGTTTGCCACAAGACGCGCCGTTGATTCAAGAATTGTTTCAACTTCCTCGAGACCGTTTTTCTTAAGCGTTTCACCGGTGGAAACAAGGTCCACAATAAAATCCGACAAACCAAGCAGGGGAGCAATTTCAATCGATCCGTATAATTTCACTGTTTCCACAAGCACTCCCCTGGAAGCAAAAAAATCTTTAGTAATATTTACAAATTTGGTTGCCACACGCATATCGTGGGCGTATGAATTACTGCCGCCTCTTTTGGCAGCGACACACAGCCTGCAGTATCCAAAACCGAGATCCTTGAACTCGTATAGCTCAGGATTTAACTCCAGAAGGATATCCTTTCCCACAACACCCAAATCGCATGCGCCGTGCTCCACATAGGTGGGCACATCCATATTTCTTATCATCAGAAAACGAACTTTCCCTTTTGTGTCCTCAAAAATCAGTTTACGGGATTTGAAGTTTATACTTTCTTTGTTTATGATACGGCGGCTGTCCAAAAGGTTCACCGTCTCTTCAGCTAACCGCCCCTTAGGCAGTGCTATTGTTAAATAATCATTCATCAGCCACCCTCTTCACACTGATTCCGAGCTCTGCCATCTTTCTATCAAAACCATCATAACCCCGGTCCAGATGATAAACCCTGTGTATATGGCTTTCCCCTTCAGCAAGCATCGCAGCGATAAACAGACCGGCACTTGCCCGCAGGTCAGATGCCATAACATGAGCACCTGTAAGCTTGTCAACACCTTTCACAACAGCAGATCTGTTTTTAAGTGTAATATCTGCGCCCATGCGCTTCATCTCCGCAACATGCATAAACCGGTTTTCAAAAATATTCTCCGTAATAACCGATATACCCGACGCCACTGTCATACATGCCATAAATTGAGCCTGCATATCAGTGGGAAATCCGGGATAAGGCTGAGTACTCACATCTGCTGAAGAGGGTCTCTCATTTGCCGAAGCTCTTATACAGTCCTCTTTTATATCGATATTGAGACCAATCTCTTTCAACTTATCCAGCATTACACCCATATGTTTCACCGGCGCATTTTTCAAAGTCAATTCTCCGCCTACTGCTGCAAGAGCGCAGAGAAAAGTACCGGCTTCTATCCTGTCGGTCATGACAGAATAACTGCAAGGCTTTAATACTTTAACACCTCTGACAGTGATTGTCGAAGAACCTGCCCCTTTTATATCAGCACCCATTTTATTAAGGAAATTTATCAAATCAATGACTTCAGGTTCCCTGGCAGCATTTTTAATTACTGTAACCCCTTCAGCGAGAGTAGCTGCCATTATAATATTTTCAGTACCTGTTACAGTCACAATATCAAAATTTATATCGGCACCTTTAAGTCCGTCACATTCCGCCTCAATATAGCCGTGCTTAATCTCAACATCTGCCCCCATCTGGGTCAGTGCTTTTATATGAAGATCAACCGGACGCTCCCCTATAGCACAACCGCCGGGAAGGGATATTCTGGCTTTTTTACGTTTTGCCAGAAGCGGTCCCAGCATAAGCACTCCAGCCCGCATCAGTTTTACCAGCTCATAAGGAGCTGTATAAAAATCTCTGTTTTCAACATTAAGTACAGTGACATCATTCTGCACCTGACGAGAGGTTATCCCAAGCACATCAAGCATACCAAGCATTGTACTTATATCCCTCAATTTAGGGATATTGCTCAGATAATATTCCCCTTCGGCTAAAATTGTTGCACAAAGGATTGGAAGAGCAGCATTTTTAGCACCGCTGACCTTCACACTTCCGTTTATCTTATTGCCACCTTTAACTATCAGTTTTTCCACATCATTATCCTGTCATGCCCGGCCAGATCTTTAATAAATTCGATTTTTTCATTCTTGTATATTAATTCAAGATCCTTTTTATGGGTATTTCCTATTTCATAAAAAACAATTGCATCCTTTTTACATAATTTATTCAGCTTAGACAATAGCTTTTTATAAAAAAACAGACCGTTATCCGGAGCAAACAGAGCCTCTTTAGGTTCAAAAAGGATTGATTTTTCATATTTATCCGTTTCTGAAACATAGGGGGGGTTGCAGATAATAATATCAAAACGTGTTTTATGAAACATATCGGAATCAAGCATATCGGCACAAACAAAAAATGATCTTTCATCCGGATCGTACTTAAGGGCGTTCTTTTTGGCAACATTCAGGGCATGATAGTTTTTGTCCACCCCGAGTCCTTTAAAATGTTTAAGTTCTTTAAGCAGGGTAAGCAGTATGCACCCTGAGCCCGTCCCCAAGTCAAGTATCAGACCATTTTCATTCTTCACATATTTTAATACAGTATCCACCAAAATTTCCGTTTCAATGCGGGGAATCAAAACACTTTCATCGACATTAAATTCTCTGCCGTAAAACTCCCTGCGGTTTGTTATATAGGCTGGAGGAATTCCTTTATCCAGTTTTCGGATAATATCGTCAAAATCTAAAATCGGGATAAATTTTGTATGGGAAAAAAGTGCTAATTTCTTGTAAGGAATACCTGTAACATAAGATGCCAAATCACCGGCATCACTTTTGGATAGATTGTAGTGTTTACATAGAGAAGAAATTATTTCGGAAATATTTTTTTCTTTCCAGGAGTTTGAAATCATAAAACATTTATAAACCGGCTTCTTTCAATCTTTCCGTTTCATCATATGTCCAGAGAGCTTCCAGCAGTTCGTCTATCTCCCCTTCCAGGAATTTATCCAAACTGTGGCTTGTATAATTAATTCTGTGATCGGTTACGCGGTTCTGAGGGAAGTTGTATGTCCTGATTCTTTCGCTTCTGTCACCTGAGCCAACTTGCAGTTTCCTGCTTTCGGCAATTTCCTCTTCCTGCTTTCTAATCTCCATGTTGAGAAGTTTTGCTTTGAGAAGCTTCATTGCCTTGTCTTTGTTCTTTGTCTGGCTTCTTTCATCCTGGCAGGAAACCACAATACCGGTGGGCTCATGAGTTATCCTTACCGCCGAATCGGTTGTATTCACATGCTGTCCGCCTGCACCGCTCGCCCTGAAAACATCTATCCTCAAATCATTCTGGTCTATCTGCAGCTCCACATCTTCGGCTTCCGGGAGAACTGCAACAGTACACGCGGAAGTATGTATCCTTCCGCCGGATTCGGTTTCCGGAATTCGCTGCACTCTGTGTCCGCCGGCTTCAAACTTCAAATGACTGTAAGCTCCCCTGCCTTTAATCAGTAACACAACTTCCTTGTATCCGCCCACTCCGGTCTCGTTGGCTTCTACAATCTCCGTTTTAAAACCTTTTCTTTCGGCATACCTTGTATACATTCTCAACAAATCAGCCACAAAGAGCGTTGCTTCATCTCCGCCCGTCCCGGCTCGTATTTCAAGATAAATATTCTTCTCATCAAAGGGATCTTTGGGCACCAGGAGTCTCTTTATATCGTGTTCGAGCTCACACAGTTTATCTTCATTCTCTTTCTTCTCGGCTTCCGCAATTTCTTTCAATTCGGAATCGCTTGATTTCGCAAGTATTTCTTCAGCTTCTTCAACCAGTCCAAGAGCCGTTGTGTACTCATCATATTTTTCCACAATAGGTTTTAGTTCGGAAAGTTCCCTGGCGTATTTCTGGAAAAGATTCTGATCGGCTATGACATCCGGATCGGTCATTTTTTCTGTTAGCATGTCATATTTTTCTTTCACTTCAGCCAGTTTTTCATACATAAACTACGCCTTCCTCTTCCACATTCTCTCCTAAAGCTTCCCGCAGAGACAACAAAGCAACTTCAAGCTGTTTGTCATCGGGCTCTTTGGTGGTAATTTTCTGCAGCCACAAACCGGGAACAATAAGCAGCTGAATAAGTTTACCCGATTGATTTCTGCTGCTGAATTTCAGTATTTCATATGAAATCCCGGCTATAACAGGGATAAAAACAAGTCTGGATGCAAACTTAATTACAAAATGGGAATCTTTCGGAATGACGCTGAAAACAAAAATACTTACTATCATAACAATAAGCAGAAAACTTGTACCGCATCTCGGGTGAAATCTGCTTTTACTACGTGCATTTTCCACTGTCAGCTCTTCACCGGCCTCATAAGTAAAAATCGACTTATGTTCGGCACCATGATATTCAAACACTCTTTTTATATCTTTAAAAAAAGAAATTATATAAATATAAATCAGAAAAAATATCACCCTGATTACCCCGTCCACAGCATTAAATGCCAGGAATGACTGCTTAACTATGGGTAAAACATGTTTAAGGAGATCTGTTATCAAAAGAGGGAGAAATATAAAGAGTACAATACCCAATCCCAGCCCGAGGAACATACTGAGAAAAATTTCCTTTTTAGTCATTTTTTCCTCGCCCTCTCCCATAGCATGGTAAGCGCTGAAATTAAGAGCCTGCACTCCCAGAATAAGGGCATTATACAACGCCACAAGACCTCTGATAAAAGGTTTTTTGAAGATACCTTTATTGTCAATGGTAACATTCTTCTTCTGAACAACAATCTGGTTTTCAGGATTGCGTACAGCAATAACAAACTTTTCGGGTGCTCTCATCATAACACCCTCTATGACCGCCTGACCACCTACATCACTATATTCTTTATTTTTCATTTTTCACCTGACACTTTAAGCTTTTTTTAATACATTTCGTAAATTAATCTGTTAATATAGTCATTTTGCCAAAATAGTACACAATAATCTTAAATTTATTTATTTTAACGTCTATATGAAAAGTTAGATTTTATGCGACGGAAGTTCTGTTTAACTGTGTAATATTATGATAAGGGCAGATTGCATTCAGTTCAACCTATCGTATTTGTCCAGCATCTCACTGTACTTCTGTCTGACTGCAGAAATTTTACCGCAGGCAAACTCACCTTCGGGGCAGGGGCCGCTGAGACATCCGGGACCCGAATTTTTGAATATCAGAGGAGCGGTTTCATAACATTTCTGAAGCATCAGATCTGCCATCTGCCTGATTTCCCACTGAGCCCGCTCACAGCATCTTAAAGAAAAGAAGTGAAGCAGTTCTCTGGCATTCATTGTAATGATTATCTTTGTCTCACATGCATTGGGAAGAACATAACGGGCATCTTCAGCTTTGATTCCCTTATTTATCATTTCACCGTAAAAATCGGATATTTCCGACATCAGATTGTGGAAACGTTCAGCACAGCCGGAATCCTCTTTTATACTTTCAGGCAAAATAAAGTCGAACCCTTCCGTTTCGGATACATACCTCTGCGACTTCTGTGAATAACTTGCAACTCTGTGTCTTACAAGCTGATGTGTGAGCGCTCTTGAGACACCTTCCACGCCGAAGGTAAAACTTACATGCTCTAACACGGAAAAATGACCGAGCCCCATAATCTTGTTAACAAAATCACCCTGATCTTTTGCCTGAATCTTTTCCCGTAAGCCTTCAATATCCGAAGAGGAATAACAAAGTTTAGCGGCTAAAGCCACTGTTTTTTCCGGTTCGGGTGCATGAGAAAGCAGTTCCACTACAGGTTTAACAGCTTTACCTTTCAAAATCACACCGCCAGGTTACTTACTTTTTTTCTTTTCGTTTTTCTTGCCGTACTCGCCGTATTTTTTCATAAATTTTTCCACACGCCCGGCTGTATCAACAAACTTCTGTCTGCCTGTAAAGAAAGGGTGGCAGGCGGAGCAAATTGCAACAGAAGTATCTCCGGCTGTTGACTTGGTATGAATTTCATTCCCGCAGGCACATTTAATTACAGAATCTTTATATTCCGGGTGAATGCCTTCTTTCATCTTTAACACCTCTTTATTTAAATTGATGTGTTTCACTAGCATCGGTCAAAGACCGATAAATTTACCAGCCTTTCAGGCTGTTGCCAATAGAGTCAAAGAAAATAACACAGTAACCGAGCCTTTTCAAGCTTTTTTTGTTGGTAGGCTCACAATATTTTCTCATTTAAAAAGCAGTGATGCGTAAAAATGTAGTTAAAGGTATTTGAGGTAATTGGGGTATTTTGAAGTCCATCTGAGTACAAAGCTTTATAAACTTCCTCAACCATCTCAACCTTAACCTTTGCCTCTACTTCTCTATCTCCCTAATCTCACTATTTCCAAATCTCACTCCCTCACCATTTAGATTGGCATAGCTCTTTAAAAAAATTGGGGAAGAAGTTTTTTGGAGTATCTCATTCTGAACCCTAATAATAAAAAAGCAGGTAACAGCTATAACAAACTGCAACCTGCCCGAATATATCTTACAAAATATAAATTTATTAACGTTTTGAAAATTGAGGTTTTTTACGTGCCTTGGGCTGTCCAGGCTTTTTCCTTTCAACCATTCTGGGATCTCTTGTAAGAAATCCGCCTTCGCGTAAAGCTTTTTTGAATTCAGGATTATACTGAAGAAGTGCCCTTGCAATGCCGTGTCTTATCGCACCGGCCTGTCCGCTTTTACCGCCGCCGGTAACGGTTATATAAAAATCGAATTTAGCTTGAACACCGAGCTTTTCCAAAGGCTGCTTTACCACCTGCCTTGAAACAGGTCTGTCAAGATAAGATTCAAGCGGTTTGCCGTTAACCGTGATAACACCGGAACCGGGCTTTAAAAATACCCTTGAAATCGATGTTTTTCTTCTGCCGGTACCATAAAAATATTCAGCCATCAATACTCCTCCTATAACTCTATAAGAACAGGTTTCTGAGCTTCGTGGGGATGAGATTCCCCGGCATAAACCTTAAGTTTTTTTAACATTTGTCTTCCAAGACGATTCTTGGGAAGCATTCTCTTTACCGCCAGCTTGATGACATCTTCCGGCTTGTCAGCAAGCATTTGTTCGAGATTTTTTTCTTTCAGACCGCCAAGATATCCGGAATGTCTGTAATACTTTTTATCACTCAGCTTTTTACCGGTGACACTTATCTTCTCAGCATTGATAACCACCACGAAATCTCCTGTATCGATGAATGGAGTATATTCGGGTTTATGCTTGCCTATTAATATTTTGGCAATCTGGCTGGCAACTCTGCCAAGGGTCTTACCCTCAACATCAACCGTATACCAATTACGATTTTCATCCTTTTTTGCCCATGTCGTTTTCATAACTCACTAACCCCTTTTCTGCTATCTAAAATTATTTATACAAGCTGAATCCCGATGTCAATTTAAAAACCTTTCCTGCGCTCCTTAATCCTGGCTGCTTTTCCTCTTCTTTCTCTGATGTAATAAAGTTTGGCTCTGCGCACTCTGCCCCTGCGGAGAACTTTTATTCCTTCGATCCGCGGAGAGTGGAAGGGAAAAATCCTTTCAACACCGATGTCCCCGACAACTTTTCTGACGGTAAACGTTGAACTCAGACCGTTATTATTCACTCTTATAACCAGTCCTGAAAAAGACTGTATTCTTTCTTTGTTCCCTTCAACAATTCTGAAATCCACATTCACAGTGTCACCAGCCCTGAATTCAGGAATATCGCTTTTTTTGTATTCAGCCTCAACTGATTCTATCAATGCATTTCTCATGATGCTTCCTCCTGTAAAAACTTAACAACTCTATCAAGTATTATAGCCACTGCACTTCTTACTGACAGGTGATTGAAATCACCCGCACCTTCTATTGGTTCGGCAGTATAATCCACCTCTTCCATAATATCCGGTACAAAACCCCATCCGGTACCGAACAACAGCAAAACAGGCTTTTTAGCAGCCATTCCCGCAATCTTTTTATAAGCAACAGTTTTTTCATGTCTTTTCGCACTTGTTGCCACTAACAGGGGCTTTTCACCCTCTGCATCTTCTATATCAGAAATTGTTTCCACCAGCGAGCTTTTAATCACTGTACCGCTGAAGGCTTCTTTTCTGTTACCGTTATAGGCAGAGCCGTATCCCACCTGCCAGTGTTTCAAAACCCTCCCAGCAATCTCACGCTGTGCCTCAAGGGGGGTTACCACAAAATATTTTTTAACACCAAATGTCTTGCAGCTTCTGGAAATATCGTGCAAATCCATATTGGTGATAGCAGTAGATACTGTATCACCCTGTTTGTCAAGCATCGGATAATGCATCAAAGCCACGTATAAACTGGGTCCTGAATTCATTTTTGCCTTTTCTTTTTCTACTATTTCCGCATCCCCGATGTCAAGAGCCTTATCTTTTAACAAATCAAATCTGTTTTGTAAAGTAATTTTTATCGATTCTTTTTTTCTCCATTCTTCAATCTTTTTATGGTCCCCGCTTCTCAGTACGTCCGGAACTTTCAACCCTCTGTATTCATAGGGTCTTGTGTAATGGGGGAACTCCAGCAGATTTTGTGAAAAAGATTCCTCTTCGGCTGAATTTTCATCTCCCAGGACACCGGGAATAAGTCTGCCCACCGCATCGATAATTACAGCTGCTGCCAATTCCCCACCGCTTAGGATAAAGTCTCCTATGGAAATCTCTTCGTCCACAACAAGATCTCTTATGCGCTCATCAACACCTTCGTATCTTCCGCATATAAACGTTATGTTATCTTTTTCTGACAATTCTTCGGCTTTAGACTGATCAAATCTGCGTCCGCGGGGATCAAGCAGTATTACATGACTTCTTTCTGCGGCTTGTATCTCATCCACAGCCTCGCATATGGGCTCCGGTTTCATAACCAGCCCCTGTCCTCCGCCGTACTGATAATCGTCCGTCATTCTATGTTTATCACGGGTATAATCCCGGATATTTAGAACTTCCACATCTATAAGTTTGTTCTCTATACCTTTGGAAATCACTCCGTATGAAAAAAACGAGTCAAAATAATCAGGAAAAATGGTCAGAATATTAAACTTCTTCACTAACCAGTCCGTCTGAATTTATAAATATAGACTTTCTCTCCGCATCTATCTTTTTGATATGATCGGGATTATTTGAGATTAAGTATAAAATACCGTCATGTCCTTTTATTTCAAAAACATCTGTGCCGCCGGATTCGATATAATCATAGAGAACTCCGATATCCCGGCCGTCTTCATCAAAAACACTTGAGCCCTTTATTTTATACCAGTAAATTTCACCAGATGACGCCCCCGGCAGAAAAGTTTCCGGAATAACTATTTCCATACCTTTAAGTGCTTTGGCTTCCTCTATATCATCAAGCCCTTCCAGAGTGAAGATAAAAAACTTATTTTGAAGGAAAAAGGATTCAATCTTATACGATTTCCTGACTTCACCGTCGACAGACAGCATGATATGTGACAGATTGTTGTATATGTTTATGTTATCTGTAATCGGTCTGACTTTTATTTCTCCGTCAAGACCGTGATGACCGGCAACTCTGCCGATTCTGAAAAATTTCATAGCAACACCATAAAAAGCGTCTCACAAAAGAGACGCTCTATTTATTCCAATATTTCCAGAACAACTCTTTTGTTCTTTTTAATGCCGGCGGCATTTAGTATTGTTCTGATAGCTCTGGCTGTCCTGCCCTGCTTTCCTATAACTTTACCTAAATCTGAAGGGTCAACTCTAAGCTCAATAACGGTTGTTTTTTCACCCTCAACTTCTTCAATCAGAACCTTGTCCGGGTTGTCAACCAAAGACTTAACGATGAATTCAACTAACTCTTTCACTTGTACACCTCCGCATTGGTTTTAGCTGCTCTTTTGATGCTTCTGCTCATCAAACTTTTTCATTATTCCGGCCCTGGAAAGAATACTCCTGGCAGTATCGGTCGGTACAGCACCATCGCTCAACCATTTAAGAGCCTTCTCCTCATCAACCTTATATTCGGTCGGGTCCGGCAGCGGGTTGTAATGGCCGATTATCTCTATAAATCTGCCGTCTCTTTTAGCTCTGCTGTCTGCAACAACCAGTCTGTAATAAGGTCTCTTTTTTCGTCCCATTCTCATGAGTCTGATTTTAGTAGCCACGTTTCACACCTCCTTGTTTACATAGGGAATATATTTTTTAACATATTTTTGTCAAACTTATCTGCTCCGCCGTATTTCTTTTTAAATTTTTTCAGCATCTTATTCATCTGCTGCAGCTGGCTGATAAGTTTATTGACATCGTTTACCGAGGTTCCGCTTCCTCTGGCTATACGTTTTTTCCTGCTCCCGTTGAGGAGTTTATAATACCTTCTCTCCCGGGGGGTCATGGAATTGATAATCGCTTCTATCTTCTTAATCTGGTCTTCATCCACATCTGCATTTTTCATGTTGCCCATTCCGGGCATCAGTTTCATAATGCTTTCAAATGAGCCCATTTTTCTTATCATCTTAAACTGCGAAAGCATATCGTTAAAGTCCATCCCGCCTTTTGAAACTTTATCGGCAAGCTTTTCGGCTTCATCCTCTTCTATTGCATCCTGTGCCATTTCAACCAGAGAAACAACATCGCCCATGCCAAGAATTCTTGAAGCCATCCTGTCTGGATAAAAGGGTTCAAAGGCATCCAGTTTTTCCCCTACACCGACATATTTCAAAGGTTTGCCGGTAACTTCCCTGATGGACAGTGCGGCTCCGCCTCTGGCATCACCGTCAAGCTTTGTAAGAATTACACCGGATATATCCAGATCATTGTTAAACTTTGTGGCAACATTCACAGCATCCTGTCCTGTCATAGCATCGGCAACAAACAAAATCTCATCGGGACTAACAGCTTTCTTGATATTGGAGAGCTCATCCATAAGCTCATTGTTGACATGAAGCCTGCCAGCGGTATCAATGATTACAATATCTTTCGCACTCTTCTTTGCGTATTCATACGATTTTTGAGCAATGTCGACTGCATTTTTATTGTCTTTGTCGGAATAAACGTCCACACCCAGCTGTTTCCCAAGGACTTCCAGCTGATCGATAGCTGCCGGTCTGTATATATCATCGGCCACCATCAATGCACGTTTGTCATTTTTCTGGAAATGTTTTGCAAGCTTACCCGCAGTAGTAGTCTTACCTGAGCCCTGCAGCCCCACCAGCATTATAACCGTGGGAGGAGTAGAGCTGAGAGTGATTTTGGAAGCGGAAGGATCCTCTCCTCCCAGAATACTGGTTAGTTCGTCATTTACTATTTTTATGAAAACCTGATCGGCACTAAGACTTTTGAGAACTTCCTCGCCCAGAGCTTTTTCCTGGACACCGGAAATAAATTTCTTTACAACTTTATAATTAACATCAGCTTCAAGCATAGCCATCTTGACCTGTCTGATGGCTTCTTTAATATTGTCTTCGGTGATTCTTGCTTCACCGCGCATTTTTTTAAATACAGACTGAAGCTTTTCATTCAGCGTATTAAACATATACTTCCCATCCCGTTACGCTTATCGTATTCAATTGGGCACATTCCACCCTTTGGAGAGAGAAAATATATATGAACAGTAATATCAAGTCAACAACTTATTTGTTGGCAACCTCCTAAAATTTACATATTTAAAAGCCGTAACGCGTAATACGTAATGCGTGACAGCTGAAGGAAAGATAGTTAAAAGTATTTGAGGTGGTTGAAATGGTTGAATAAGTTGATTGTGTGGAAATTCAGCCTTTACCTTTGCCTTTGCCTTTGCCTCTGCCTATACCTATACTTCTCAATACCTCACTAATAGTAGGTTGGCAGCTTATTTACTAGTTTTTTTTCTAAGCTGCCTGAAACAGTATTTATAAATCTTTATTGCATTAAATACGCGAAGAACATCTTGTTTTGTATCCTCCGGAGTTCCCGTATTATCAATAATAAAATCGGCATATTTAACCTTTTCATCCAAAGGCATTTGGGAGGAAATGATTTTCTCTGCATACTCTCTCGAAATGGAATCTCTCTTAATAAGCCGTGTAATCTGCTGCTCTCTTTCAGCATAAACAACAATCACTCCGTCAAATCTTTCAAATGTTCCTTTTTCGATAATAAGAGCAGCATGCGTTATAATTATTGCCTTGTCATCACGCCCTTTTATCTCCCCTACGCGTTTTTTTTCTTCCTCCAGAATAGCAGGATGAACAATGGACTCAAGCAACTGCCTTTTTTCAGCATTGTCAAATACAATCTTTCTCAGAGCTTTCCTGTCAATTTCATTGTTCTCCTTCAGTATGTCTCTGCCGAAATTTTCAACAATTTTATCATACGTTTTATGACCAGAAGACATTACTTCTCTGCTTATTTCATCAGCATCTATTGTATAGGCACCTAATGAAGAAAACATTTTTGCCACTGTATTTTTGCCCGAAGCTATCCCGCCGGTAAGCCCTAAATACACACCATACCCCTATTTACATACCATAAATTTTTTTAAGCACTTCTACTTTTTCCTCAAAAGACAGCCCCTGGATTAAAACACAGATCTCATCCGGGACAAATTCCCGGCATACATCGGGGCGTTTTGAATATATTCCGCACAGTCCGTCTTCAGAAAGGTAATTACAGGCTTTTCCTGATTCCTTTCCCAAAGTTGAAATACTGAAAGCTACACAGCAGGCCCCGCATGCAAAACATTCTGTCCTTTCATCATTTTTTGTGCACATAATTCCTCAGCATCCCTATTGCGTCTATTTCGACCTCAACAATATCACCAGGCTGAAGTTCTCCGACACCTGCAGGGGTACCCGTTGCTATGACGTCTCCGGGCAGAAGTGTCATTACACCCGAAATAAAACTTATTAAATACTCCACACTAAACACCATATCTGACGTATTGCCGTTCTGTTTTACCTCTCCGTTCACCAGACATCTAACCGCGGCATTGGAATGGTCAAGCCTGGTTTCCAGAAAAGGCCCCATTGGAGCAAAAGTATCAAAGGACTTGGCTCTCGTAAACTTATTTTCCTTCTTCTGGATATCTCTTGCAGTTATATCGTTAAAACAGGTATATCCCAAAATATAATCTGAAGCGCTTTCCGGAGAAACATCTTTACACGTCTTGCCTATAATAACGGCGAGTTCAGATTCATGATCCACTTTGGATGAACATTCAGGATAGATAATAACCGATTCATGACAGGCAAGAGATGTTGATGGTTTTAAAAAAATCATCGGCTCATCAGGTACTTCATTACCAAGTTCCCTGGCATGATCGGAATAGTTTCTCCCAACACAGACAATTTTAGATGGCGTAACCGGTGGCAATATATGAACCTCTTCCAGATTGTACTCTTCATCGGTAACAATATATTCATGAAAAATAGAACCGAAGATTCTTTTTATCAAACCGTCTTCATATATCCCTTTCTTTTCCACATCACCCGTCTTAAATCTAACGAACTTCATCATGTCCCCCTTATCTCTTTCAGAAAAATTTTTACATCTTCCATACTTTTCAGATAACCAAAGGCAAGCCGGAAATGTACTTCCTTTAATAGGATTGAAACCTCAGGCCCCCTCTCAACACCCATGTCGATGAGGTCTGAACCGGATACTGTTTTAGCCCGGCTCATATCAATCTCCTTCTGTGCATTTCTTATTCTTAATATAATGTTGTATAGTCTTTTCATATTAAATTTTTTAACCCTGTTATCTGCCAAACTCAATAAAATAATATCTTCTACTTCATCCATATTTTCAAACACAAATCGCTGCAATCTAATTTTTCTCACACCGTTAACAGCAAAAATGGTCAGCTTCAAATGCTGTCTGACCAGAAAAGAAACCCTTTTTATATATTTATTGGGATAACCGAGTCTTTTCATAATCTCAGCAGCCACTCTGCTGCCTAACTCGTCATGACCTATAAAATTTTTTCTATTATTTCTCAGCCAGGCTTCCTTCTTGCCGCAATCGTGAAGGAGGGCAGCTGTAATCAAAACAAAGCGCCTTTCCTCAGCTATATTAAGTCCGCGTGCTATTTTAAAAATTTCCTTTGCCACACTGAGACTGTGTTTAAGGACATTCTCCCTGTGAAAAATGCTGTTCTGCCTGATATCTGCAGAATCAACGAGCTCAGGGAAAAGATAGTAAGCTGCAGAATTTTTAGTGTGGTTTTCTTTCTTGAATAAATCTTTAGGACTTTTCCTAAAAAAGAGGGTAACGGCCTTGTCAAAATAACTGCCGCTAAAAAACCTTAATATCTCCTGGTAAACTCTCTCTTTTGGCACACTGTTTATTTTATCAGCTTTATCCGCAATGAGACGGCTGGTTTCCGGAACAATATCAAATCCGCACTCAGAAACAAAACGAAATGCCCTTAGAATTCTCAGAGGATCATCATCAAACACTGACGGATATACATGCCTGATCAGTTTTTTTTCAAGGTCATAAGAATTACCGATAATTTCACCCTTTAACGTTAAGGCAAGATTATTGATGGTAAAATCCCTTTTTTGCAAATCAGACTCTATCGTCTCACCACGGGGTTTGGATACATCAATAGTAAACCCACCTATGACAAGACGAACATTGTCTTTAAATGGAACATATGTTGCATCCGCTTTTGCTGCCAAAAGGCCTGCAAATTCAGAGTAAGCTATCCCAAAACATGTGATATCCACATCATGTATTCTGCGCCTCATCAGCAGATCTCTGACAACTCCGCCTACAAAATAAACTTCTGCTCCGCTGTCGGCCGCAGCACGGATAATATCATCTGCAAATGGTATATCTCCGGTGTTTATAGGTACAATATCAACCACCTTATATTGAGCTCAATCGTTAAACTTAACATTGACTAAGCTGCCGTTTTTAAAATAAACTATGCTTTAATTATAAACAAAAAAAGGTGCATATGAGAATCCTTATTATATCCGATACACATACGGATTCAATAAAAAAACTCCCGAAAAAGATATTGGCTGAACTTAGCAAAGCAGATTTGGTGGTTCATGCCGGCGATTACACCGACTTCAGACTTTACAAAGAGCTTGAAGAGGACTCAGCATCATTTGCCGGTGTAAAAGGGAATATGGATATGCAGACCGAATTTCAGTCGGTGCCCGGCAAGATGGATTTTGAATGCGGAAATTATAAAATTGGCATTTCACACGGATCCGGCGCACCCCACAACATCATCAACCGTCTTATGTATTTGCATGAAGCTACTGATATAATAATATTCGGACATACACATTCCCCGGCTCACAAAAAAGTCAACGGCAAAATATTTATTAACCCGGGCAGTCTCAGTCAAAACAGGTGGGGGAATGACAAAACATACGCCATCCTTGAAATTGATAACGGTTCTTATGATTTGCAAATAAAAAGTGTAGAGGAATAATATGCGGATAGCTATTGTGGGAGCAGGCAGCTCCGGAATGTTTGCGGCTTATAAGCTTATGCAAAACAATAATTTTTCCATTGATCTGTATGATAAAGGCAGTGATATTTATAAAAGAACACGCAAGGAAGTAATGAGCGGCTTCGGAGGAGCAGGTGCCTATTCTGATGGTAAGCTTACACTGACAACTGAATTCGGGGGGTGGCTTACTGAATTTGTCCCTGAATACAAACTAGAAAAACTGATAGAGGAAGCTGATTCCATATGGAAGAGTGTGAGCGGTGTGGATACTCTTGAAAGTACTTCCAATTACGAAAAAATCAAAGACCTCGAATACATGTGCACCCGACACACGTTAAGGCTTTATGCAGCCAAAATCAGACATTTGGGTACAGACAACTGTATTAAGGCTATAAAAAAACTTTATGAAATTCTTAACAGTCAATCCAATGTTAACATTTACTGCAACAAGCAGGTATCGGACATAATCATTGATAATGGCTCTGCCAAGGGAGTTGTTACAGAAGATAAAGAAATAAATTATTATGATAAAATAATACTGGCAGTGGGCAGAAGCGGCAATTCCTGGATGCACGAAATCGCACAGAAATATAATATATCTTCATCTATCAATCCGGTGGACATAGGTGTAAGGGTGGAAATCCCAAGGGCGGTTTCCGATCATTTCACAAATAATCTCTATGAATTCAAGATAAAACACTTTTCAACAGAATTTGAAGACGAAGTCCGGACATTCTGTGTGAATCCGGGTGGCTATGTGGCGATGGAAGAAAATGAAAACGGGCTTTTAACCGTAAACGGTCACTGTTACAAAAACAAAAAAAGCAGCAACACAAATTTTGCACTGCTCGTTTCCACAAAATTTACAGAGCCTTTCAGAGAACCCGTTAAATACGGGCAGTATATAGCTTACCTTGCAAACATGCTCAGCGGCCAAAGTGTCATAGTACAGAGATTCGGAGATTTGGAAAGGGGAAGACGCTCCACAACCAGCAGAATAGCCAAAAATTTTGTCCAGCCGACACTTAAAAACGCCATGCCCGGGGATCTCTCTTTTGTACTGCCCTACAGGTATCTAACCGACCTGAAGGAAACGATATACAGGCTTGATAAGATAATGCCGGGGATAGCCGATCCCAATACACTTCTGTACGGAGTGGAAGTAAAATTTTATTCACTGCGTATTGATGTTGATGAAAATTTAAAATCGAAAAGTATAGAAAATCTCTACTGTATAGGCGACGGTGCTGGAATCACGAGGGGTATTATACAGGCATCCACATCGGGAATCATTGCAGCAGAAGATATTAAAAATCAATACGAGAAAGAATACATATCTAATGAATAAACAACTAACGCTTGGCTGTATTGCACGCCTTGGCCCTTTTAATGACTTCATCCCTCAAAAGCTGAGCCACATCCTCGGGCTCCACCCCTCTTTCGCGGGCTTCTTCAGATATGGCATGTACCAAGTCTTTCTTTTGCGGTTTATCCACAGCACATTGTACTGTCATCGTCGTACCGCAGGAGCAGTTTCTAAACGCAATTACATCGTGCAAATCCTGTGAGTCAATAAGCTGCAGACTGTGATCCTTTGAGTGTACAGGTATGATTGTGTGAGTTAGGAAATCCTGAAATGTATCAAAATACCTGCCGCAGCAGCTGCACTTTTTGGGAAACTGTTTTTCACAGGCATCAAGCATAATTTCAACAAATTCTTCAATTTTTTTTCTCTTTTTGTTTTCTTCCATATGCATCATCACCATGTTCAATATATTTAACGTAATTTAATGAGTAAAATATAAAAATGCAACAATTTCCTTTCGTTGCAAAAATAATTTTACAATCAATTTTTTCAAGTTCTTACTCCCACATTTACTTCCACTTTGCACTTGTTACTCGGCCCTTGAGACTTAATATATAGCAAATCTTTCACCAATAAACTACTCAACTAATAACCAATATACAAATTACGACTTCTCCATCTCACCAACAAATTGTCATAGCTATTAAAAAAATGAGAAGGGGCAAAAATTACATATCACTTGACTTAAATCCTATTAATTGCAATAACTCATTCTTAAAAATATTTAACGGTTTATCTATAATGAAAAAAGTTTTTTTATACACATTGCCCGTACTAATGGGGTATATCCCGTTAGGCATAGCATTCGGCATTCTTTCTGTTGAGAGCGGAATTTCTTTTGCAGCCACAGTAATAATGAGCATTGTGGTATTTGCCGGAGCAGGGCAGTTTTTGGCGGTTTCCCTTCTCAGTGCCCATGCCGGGTATTTTGAAATAGCGCTCGGTACTTTTCTGCTGAATTTAAGACACTTCTTTTACGGAATCACAATAATGGACGAGCTGAAAGATTTTGGCATGAAGAAGTTTTACATCATTTTCGGGCTCACAGATGAAACATTTGCACTTTTAAAAGCGTGGAAAAGAGAGGAAGACAAGGAAAAAACCTTTTTCCGGATTGCCCTTTTCGATCACCTATACTGGGTTACCGGAACAATTATAGGTGCAGCCGCTGCTTCTACAATTTCTTTTAACTCCAGTGGTATCGAGTTTTCACTGACTGTACTGTTTGTGGTGCTTACAATTGATCTTCTCAGACAGCAGAAAAATTTCAAAACTTTCTTCACAGCATGTATAATAGGTATTTTGTCATTAATGTTTATCTCTGCAGATAAAATGCTGATTACCTCCCTTACATTAGGGGTCATTGTGATGTTCATTATGAGAGGTTTTGTGGATGAGTAGCGGTTATTTATATTTCTCCATTCTTTTATGTGCTTTATTTACCTTTCTTACCCGTATTCTGGCATTCATCGTTTTCTCTAAAGTAAAACCAAATCCCACCATGGATTATTTAAAAAGGAACCTTCCCGTAATGATAATGACCATCCTAATCTTTTATGCACTCTCGGGAACAAACTGGGACCATACCAAAGGGATACCGGAAATATCGGCAATAGCACTGTCTGCAGTGTTACATCTGAAAATGAAAAATGCCCTGATAAGCATCTTTTTATCAACAGCCTTTTATATGATATTTTTACAGTCGATTTTTTAGACTGAAACTCTGAACAATATTTTACCCATTTAAAATATCCAACTTTTTAGCAACACAGCCATTTTTAACAACTACACTTTCATATCCCGGAATCATAATATTGAATGATAAATCCCGTGACCGCTCCGTGCAAATAACATCCACAGAAACTCCTTCATCATCTTTCACAACGGCAACCTCCACTTTGCCGCCGGGAACAGGCGTAGGTCCGAAAGATATTGTTTTACCCGTTTCTATCCATTGGGCAAAAATACCCGAACCAACAATTATTTCGTCTTTTTCTTCTCTGACAAAAATGTTTTTAATCATCATAATCCATTCTGCAGATGCCCATCCGTGTTGCCCGTCTCCCATGCAGCCGCCTTTTGTTTGTGGATGTATAGCTTCCGGCCACTGTCCGGTGGGTGAAGCAAGCCCGGCCACATTATATACCAGATCTTCATACTCTTTATCTCCGGCTCTGAGCAGAGATTGTGCAATTGCCAGTGTCAGATATATGTTTACCCCTGAATGAATCATATTTTGGAAGAATGCCCCTTCATAAAAAGAGGTCTCTTCAAGGAGCTCTATGGTTTTCATTATTTTGGAATCCGCGGGCGGGGTTATCTGCAGCGGATAATCGGCCACCAGCGAACCCACAGCTCCGGAATCAATTCTCCTGTAAGGGGAAGCCGGAACACCACCCTGTGATTTAGCTGAAGGAATTGAGTTTATTGTATCGAATATGGTTTTTTCATATTCATCAGCTACTTCTTTGAATTTATTTTTGATATCTGCAAACTCCTCGTCCTCGCCAATAATCTCATCAACAGCTCTCAAACCGGCCAGTGCCCAAAAATTATCCCAATAATAATAATCATTCGGGCCTAAATGCTCTGCACTGAATCCAGCCGGCAGAAGACTGTTATGCATTTTACCGTCTGCATTTTTAATCCTTTTATTGCATAACCATTCTGCACCTTTTGCCATAGAACGGACAAAATCTTTTTTATACTTAACATTTCTGATTTGCTTTATTCTGTTTGCTATCCATAAAACCTGACCATTTGAGTCCCATTCGCCTTCCTGAGACCTGAAATAGCCGGAGTGTTTCTGTTTCTCCGGAAATTTTAGAAGCATATTATATGCTCTGTCTGTTAGACCGGCAGCAAGCAGTGCATTCATCATCAGGCAGGCATCTCTAAACCAGAATCTTTTATAGGTGTAAGGTCCCGGGTAAGCTTCGCCAGACGTTAAAAGTAAAAGAGTCCTTACAGAAGCGTCATAAAGAAATTGAATCTTTTCATCCGGAATATTGAGTTTTGCTGTTTCACTTATTAAACTGTTCCATTCACCGGCAACATTGACAGATGGGTAAATTTCTTTTTTCCTGCTTTTACATTTAAGGGGCAAACTGACTGAAAGTTCCGATTCATTTTCATCCAAAGTAAATACAGCTGCAGCAGTTGCCATCCCAATATTACAAATGACAGAATTACCGCTCTCTTCACCATTGATTTTATAGTAAACATCCCCGTCGTGATAATCAGAAAAAAATATTTTATCAGGAATTTTGTCAAAATACACTTTAGATGATTCATTAACAAGAAAGTTATTACCGGCTCTCTCATATTCAATCTTTTCCACAAACTGCACACCTTCCGCATTATACGGTCTTATAGAACAGATGATTTTATCACCCTTTTCACCGGAAACTTTGACATCGCTGAAAATAGTGTATTTGCCGTTTTTACCTTCAACGAATATATCAGAGGAGATTTTTCTTTGGCCTTCCTTCGTTTCTGTTTTCACCCTGATATTATCTTCATATTCCAGTGTTTGATGTACATTGTCCATCTGTGCGGGTATCAGCATATTGCCGTCATTTTTTAACAGCCAGAAATCGATTGACCATCCGTCATAATAAGGTGTTAAAAGTCCCCGTGGATCAACAATAGGATAATGCGGTTCATTAGGAGAGCCCACAGCAGTCCAGTTGCGATGAGTTAAATTGATATGGCTGAAAGAAAACCCCCTTGGTATGAATGACTCGTCTTCCGGTCTGAACTGCTTGTTTATCCAGTATGGCCAGACCCAATCCAAATTGTATTGTATAGCCCTTGTATTAACCAACCCTCTTGCATGAAAAAGAACGCCTGCTCTTATAAGCTCAATAGGTTCCTGAACCTCCGAAGGATGCCCGAATCTTCTTAATTTCGCCATTAAGGTGAGTGGATCCATAAAACCGTGGGATTTGGCTGCTCTTTTTATTATAAATCTCCACGGAAGCCACCTCATTATCATGCAACACCACCTTTCAGCATTTAATTTTCTTTCTTTGTTATAAGCTTATAATATCTTTCTTTCAGCTTCCTCATAACAAAATAAAAAATGGGAAACAATATAAAAAGTGCAAAAAGCATCCGGTAATCAAGGCTTGAGGCAGCCTCACCTAAAATAACAAACGGTGCCCCTAAAACTGATTGAATTATCCAGCCTATAATAAAATAATATCTGAATGGAATACCTGAAGCGGGAAGCAGATAGTTTTTCACTGCATAAGGCACCACCGGAAGAATCATAAATATAAAAGTGTATTCAAGGTGCTTCTCAGAGGATATATCAAAGATTCTGAATCTGCTTGCCAATGGTGAATGTTTTATTTTTTCCCGGAAAAACCTGTTAACAATCCAAAAAGAAAATGCAAGGTGAAGGGGAATTACAGCTACCAAAATCACGAGTCCGATAATATAATCAAATTCAATCCCAATAGCCACAAGAAGTGCTGAAAAAGGAAATCCAAGAAGAGGCAGAGCAAAAACAGAAACAATGACCAGAAGGTGTTTATATAAATCATGTTTAAAAATATTTAGTTCTATTAAGCCGCTTTTTGACAGAATGACTATTACTAATATAAAACAGATAAGTAGCAGGGCAAAATAGCGGTAAAACTTAAACTTATTGGGCACAGAATCCTCACTGCCAAAAAGATATTGTTTCAGATTATTTTATTAGAATAAGAGGCAAGAGTAAACAAATGTGACTAAATTTTTCCGTTTAAAATAAAAAATCCCACTGAAAAATATACCAAAATTTCCGCCCGCCCACTTAAGGCGTTAAGTGAGCGGGCGTAATGACGGAACTAAGTGCGAAACTTGTAATATTATTTATTCATGGAATCGAGAAATTCTTTGTTTGTCTTGGTGCCTTTAATCTTATCAAGCAGAAATTCCATTGCATCCACAGCATTCATATTGCTTAAGAACCTCCGGAGTATCCAGACCTTGTTTATCTCATCTTTTCCGAGAAGGAGCTCTTCACGCCTTGTACCGGATCTGTTAATATCGAGTGCTGGGAAAATACGTTTTTCAACTAGCCTTCTATCCAGATGAACTTCCATATTACCCGTACCTTTAAATTCTTCAAAGATAACTTCATCCATACGGGAGCCTGTATCCACAAGAGCTGTAGCAATGACCGTCAGGCTGCCGCCTTCTTCGATATTCCTGGCAGCACCAAAAAACCTTTTGGGTTTATGCAGTGCATTGGCATCCACACCACCCGACAAAACTTTACCACTGGGCGGCTCAATAGAGTTATAAGCTCTGGCAAGTCTTGTAATACTGTCCAGAAGGATACAAACGTCTCTGCCCTGCTCAACCAGTCTTTTGGCTTTATTCATAACCATCTCAGAAACCTGAACATGTCTGTAGCCGGGCTCGTCAAATGTGGAACTGATAACCTCGGCATCAACCGAACGCTGCATATCTGTTACCTCTTCAGGTCTTTCATCAATAAGCAGAATAATCATATAAACTTCAGGATGATTCGCCGTAATACTGTTGGCAATAGATTTTAAAAGCATTGTTTTCCCGGTTTTGGGCGGAGCCACCAGTAGGCCTCTCTGTCCTTTTCCCACAGGTGAAAGCATATTCATAATTCTCGTATCATAGGAAGTCGGATAAGCTTCAAGATTGAGTCTCTCTTCCGGGAAAAGAGGGGTGAGATTTTCAAAAAGGTTTCTCTGTCGTCTCGGTTTTCCATCGTTAACCGTTGTAATTTTAAGCAGCGCAAAATATTTTTCATTATCTTTTGGCGGCCTGATTTCTCCGGCTATAGTATCCCCGTTGCGAAGTCCAAAACGCCTGATTTGTGCAGGAGAGACATAAAGGTCATCCGGCCCGGGGAGATAGTTGTAATCCGTGGAGCGTAAAAAGCCGAAACCGTCCGGTAAAATCTCAAGGACACCGCGGCCGTATATCTGGCCGTTCTTTTCACTTATGGACTTTAGAATCTCAAATATAAGTTCCTGTTTCAAAAGGTTAGGAGCATCTACAATCTCTTGTTCTTCAGCAATATTAACAAGCTCTTCTATAGACTTTTTCTTAAGTTCGGATAAATTCACACAAACACCTCTGCAATTTTTTATCTATTATTTTAGATGTTTACCTTGCCATCTCAGTGGCGGTAAACACTGTTGGTACACAAAAACAAAATTTTCCTGAAACAATTTCATAAGATTATTTATTTTATCATCCAGGTTTACAAATCAGCAGAAAAACAAAACAAGTTAGATACACCTTAAATTAACTTTTATTGATTTTTGAGTTTTATTTAAGCATCGAAACGGCTGTTTCAGCGGCTCACAAGCTGAATATAGATGTATAAATAACTGCAAGTTAAACCGTTGTCAAGCTTTTTGTAAAGAATTCAGCCGCAAAAAAACAAGTCACAGTTGTATTTCTCTGCCGTAAATTTTCATAAGTACTTCCCTTGCCGTCTCTTCTACAGACTTATTTGTCGTATCAACTATATGCCATTGTCTGTGCTTATCTTTCAATGCATACATAAACTCCACTTCTTCCAGGATATTGTTAATATTTGTATATTTGCTCATAGTTCTGTAATGTTTCAAACGCTCAATACGAATTTTCTGCAGTATATCAGGCTCCATCATGAGACAGACAATTTTATTCTGATCAGCCTTATACACTTCTTCCGGAATCCCCACTTCAGGGATAACTGGTATATTCACAACCTTGTAACCCTGCTGAGCAAGAAAAAATGAAGTCGGCGTCTTTGATGTTCTTGAAAGACCTAAAATTATTATATCCGCTTCTTCAAGATTTTTAAGATTTTTACCGTCATCATGATTGATTGAAAACTCTATGGCCTCTATCCGTTTAAAATATTTACTGTCCACCTTTCTCAGCAGATTAGGATTTTCAATCGGTTCACTGTCCAAAAAAGCACTCAGTTTTTCCACCGGCGGTCCCAAAATATCATGGTGAATTATTTCCCTTTTATGGCATACCTCGTGAACCAGCCTTCTCAACGATTTCTTGGCAATGGTAAAAGCTACAAAGGCCTTGTTGCGTCCAGCTTTTTCCAGAATATTCACAATCTTGTCCTCATTATCAACCTTTGAATACACCGAAAGCTTAATCTCCGGATCCTCAAACTGAATCAGGCACGCTTTTACAATATTTATGGCACTTTGACCGGTTCCGTCTGATAATATATACACTGTTTTTTCAGCCATTATTTACCCAGCATGCTCATGAATTCTTTTTCACCTATAATATTGATATCCAATTCCTTGGCTTTATCAAGCTTAGAACCGGGAGACTCACCGCAAATTAGATAATCAAGATTACTGCTGACACCGGAAAGAACCTTTCCTCCGTTTTTTTTAATTAACTCTTCAAACTGTTTTCTCGGTCTGCTCAAACTACCGGTTATCAGGAACGTCTTCCCTTTTAAAACATCACTTTCCCTTACTCTTCTGTAAGTGAAATTAAGGCCGGCTTTTCTAAGTTTTTCTATAAGATATGTAATCTTTTCATTCCGCAGTGCTCTGAACAACCCGTCGGCAATTACAGGGCCAATATCTTCGATTTCTTCAAAATCTTTCCTCTCAGCTTTCATCATTGTGTCCATATCCCCGAATTTTTCAGATAGTATCTCAGCTGTCCTGACACCCACATTAGGCAGGCCGATTCCGAAAAGCACTTTTGAAAAAGGTTTGGATTTACTTTTGGCTATGGCTTTAATCAAATTTTCGGCAGATTTCGCACCAAAGCCTTCCAACCCCTGGAAATCCTCACTCTTTAAATCATAAATATCTGCAATTGAGTCCAACAACCCCAAATCAACAAAGCGGTCCACAATTTTTTCCCCCAAGCCTTTTATATCCATAGCGTTTCTCCCGGCAAAATGTACTATGGAAGCTTTCAAACGGGCAGGACAATCCGGGTTTGCACACTTGTAATATACATCATCCTCGTCTTTTAAAACAGCACTTCCGCATACCGGGCAGGTATCGGGAAATTTTATATCTTTTTCATCCCCTTTTCTTTCATCTTTTATAACACTCGTTACCTTCGGAATAACATCTCCGCTTTTCTCTATAAAAACATTGTCTCCTATCTTTATACCAAGCCTTTTTATTTCATCCTCATTGTGGAGTGTTGCCCTGCTTACTGTAGAGCCTGCAACCTTAACAGGCTCAAAGATTCCAACCGGAGTAACTATACCAGTCCGTCCCACCTGAAAGGAAACCCTTAAAAGCTTTGTTCGGGCATGCTCGGCAGGGTATTTATACGCCACAGCCCACCGGGGGGATTTATTCGTGCTGCCCAGTTCTTCACGGACATTGTACTCATTCACCTTTATAACCACACCATCAATTTCATAGTCCAGCTTTTGTCTTTTCTTCTCAATAAGGTTAATATATTCAAAAATTTCATCCTGTGAGGATACATGCTCAATCATTGGATTTACTTTTATTCCTATGGATTTAAGAAATTGTAAATCTTTATAATGCTCAGCATTAACCCTTCCCACATCCAAAGCATAAATATATATGTCAAGTGATCTTTCGCTGGCAATTTCAGGATTAAGAAGTTTCATGGTTCCAGCTGCTGCATTGCGTGGATTTGCAAACAGCGGCATTCCATCCTTCTCCCTTCTTTTGTTTATTTTATCAAAATTATCTTTTGATAAAAAGACTTCACCCCTCACAACAATTTTATCCTTATGCTCAATATAAAGAGGGAGTGTTTTCACAGTTTTTATGTTGTGCAGTACATCCTCACCCTGATAACCATCCCCCCGGGTGACAGCTTCTGTCAGCACACCCTTCTCATATGTCAAAGAAACGGCTGCACCGTCAATCTTAGGCTCAAGCAGAAAGGTAAAGCTGCGGGAAGAGTCCTTCTGCATTCTTGTAATAAAATTTTCAAGCTCGGATTTACTGTACGTATTATCCAGAGAGAGCATTCGGACTTCATGTGATTTAACGGCCAGTCCCGATTCAACTTTATGTCCGACTCTTTGGGTGGGTGAATAGTCGACCGTCCAGTCAGGATGTTCTTTTTCCGTCTTTTCAAGTTTTTTGTAAAGCTGGTCGTACTCATAGTCTGATATTACAGGATTATTAAATACGTAGTACCTTTTATCATGTTTAATAATTTCCTCAACAAGCTGTATATATTCTTCATATGTTTTTATTGTGCTCATTTATATCTTCTCACCAAAGCCCCTTCAGAAATACTTTCATTTACGGGAAGATAATATTCAAAATTTGGTTTTGTGCTTTCACACTCATTCATTTTATCATCATAAATCTTTTGAACCTGATACGGTGTCTCCCGCATATCAGTATCAAGAAAATGTATATTCTCATTTATTTCAAGCTTGGTTTTACAAATAAATTTTATGGTTTCTCCGTCGAACTCCGTAACAACGCCGATAAAATCACAATTCCTGTAATAGGAAGACGTACTGTAATTCATCGATTGCTCATCAGCTTTGCTGCAAAAAAAACCGGTTGTATACCCTCTGTTACTGACACTTTCCAAAAGAGGCATCCATTCTTCCGGCGCTAATTGTTCACCTCTTAACGCAGTGTCCAAAGCCTGTCTGTAAACACCGGTGACTACGCCCGTATACATTGCACTTTTCATTCTCCCTTCTATCTTCAGACTCGCAACTCCAAGATTGACAATTTCGTCAATGTATTCCAAAAGACATAAATCTCTTGAGTTATAAATAAAAGTACCTTCCTCACTCTCCACTACAGGCAAATATTCACCAGGTCTTGTTTTTTCAACAAGATAATAGTTCCACCTGCACGGATGGGTGCACTCACCGCGGTTAGCATCTTTACCGGTAAAATAATTACTGAGGACACATCGGCCGGAATGGGAAATGCACATAGCTCCGTGAACAAACATTTCTATTTCAATGCCGGTATTGTTACAGATAAAGCCAATCTCCTCCTTACTAAGTTCCCTTGCAAGTATAACCCGTGAAGCTCCCATCTCTTCCCAAAACTTAACAGACATATAGTTTACAGTATTGCTCTGGGTGCTGATATGAACAGGTATATTGATCCCGGATTGTTTTATTAAATGCAAAATTCCCGGATCACTTATTATTACAGCATCAGCGCCTATTTCGGCTAAAACCCCGATGTAGGATTTTAAATCTTCAAAATCATCATTCCGGGGGTATATGTTGGCTGTTACATACCCTTTTTTGCCTGCAGAATGCAGATAGCTTAATGCATCCTCGAGCTCAGAAATTTCGAAGTTAGCAGCTTTAGCCCGCAGACCGAAATTTTTCCCGGAAAGATAAACGGCATCCGCTCCGAAATTCACAGCTGTCCGCAGCTTTTCGAAATTGCCGGCAGGACTTAATAACTCAACATTTTTCATGATTTATCAATAATAAACCGTTTCCGATTGGAATAACAGAAGAATTTGATGGATACCTGCACTTAATCTCATTTATAAAATTTCTCAATTCCTTTACTGACTGGATATATCTGCCGGGGATTTCAGCATCTTCAAAAAGTGTGTATCCATAAAGCAGTATATCATCAAACACTACCAAAGCGTTGTTTTTCAGCTTTCTACGGATCATATGCCAGATGCCTGGATACTCCCTTTTTATTGTATCAACAAAAACAAAATCGTAATAATCTTCAGTTTTGTCAAGAAAATTTTCAGCCTTATCAAAAACAAACTCCACATTATCCGAAGGGCTGAAATGCTCCTTTGCCTTCCCCAGCCTGTCGGCATTGTAGTCAACTGCGGTAAGCTTTATTTTGTCACTAAACAGCAGGTATTTGGTCGCCACCCCGGCTCCGCATCCAAGCTCCAGAAGGTTCTTAGGTTTTTTAAGTTGCACCAGAAAACGCAAAAACTCTCCCACACTCTTATCGACCGCCGGTATTTTATTATTTAGGGAATAAGAGTATATTTTCTCGATGTCTATCGATTCATATGAGTTTAGAAAATTTTCAAGAAAAGGATACATCAATTCGCTCTGCATTTAACAGTCCTGAATAAAATTTTATACTCTGAAAATAGCATTTTTGCGGCTATCTTTCAACTAATTCCAAAATTCTATTTATCTTCAAAAAAATATACATTAAACAATCATTGATTTTTTTTAAAAACATTACAAATTAAATTGAAAAAAGAGGAAAAATGATTGACAGAAGAAATTTCATTAAACAGTCAGTATTGGCTTATACAACACTAAAATTTTTTTCTCCGCTGCATACACTTGCTGCTGAACAAAATAAATCTCTTGTAGCAATCTGCGAATCAGCTGATCACAGACGGGCAGTCAGACAGTCGGTAAAAATGGCTGGAAATATGGAAAATTTTATTTCCAAAGGGGATACAGTTGCAGTTAAGCCTAACATGGCGTGGGCCAGAAAACCTGAATATGCCGCAAATACAAACCCGGACGTTGTGGCTGAAGTTGTAAAACTCTGCTATGAAGCCGGAGCAAAAAAGGTTTATGTAACAGATAATCCGTGTAACAGCCCTAGAAGCGTTTATGCTCTCTCAAACATCCCCGCATTTGCTCAAAAGGAAGGAGCGGAAGTCTTTATACCACAAAGCAGACATTATAAAGATATGAACCTGGGTGGGAGATTCGTGGATGACTGGTCTGTTTTGGAGATATTTCATACAGCTGATAAAGTTATAAACGTGCCGGTTGCCAAACATCACGGCTCATCACGTATAACTGTTTCCATGAAAAACTGGCTCGGAGCAGTGGGAGGCTTCAGGGGGTTGCTCCATCAGAATCTCCACCAGGCAATTGTTGACTTGGCCTCCTTTTTCAAACCGACTTTGAATATAGTGGACTGCACAAGGATATTAATGTCAAACGGTCCCACCGGAGGCAGCCTTGATGATGTAAAAAGGCTAAACAGGGTGCTTGTATCCACAGACCAGGTTTCCGTTGACTCAATAGCTGCCGGATATCTCGGCACATCCGCCGAAAAAGTAGAATTTATAGGGCTTGCAGAAAAGCAGGGACTCGGAACATCTGAGAAAAACAAAATGAATGTTTTATATGAAAAAATATAGCAGATACTTAAGGCTTATATCCCAGATTTTGTTTTTGGCTCTGTTTTTCTACATTTTCTTTAATTCAATCATCGACAATTCAGGTTTCTCACTTGAGCTGAAATTAAAAAGCAAAATTGAATACATTTTCGCGATTGATCCGCTTGTAGCACTTACAACTTTTTTCAGCACATACAAACTGCCGGCTGTTTTTATTCTTTCAGCCGTCGTTATAATGCTCACGGTGATTTTCGGAAGGCTTTTCTGCGGGTGGATTTGCCCATTCGGGACAATACATCATTTTTTCAGTTTTATCGCTCATAAAATCAGGAAAGACAAATACGAAAAAACGGAATATCCAAAGTATCAAAATCTGAAATACTACATTTTTACAGCCGTTGTTATTTTATCAATTATGCGTATCAATGTCTCAGGGTATCTCGACCCGCTGAGTATTTTGGTTAAATGCTTAGCTGTTTTTTTTCTCCCGGTTGTGCTTATTATTTACAACATGAATATACTGTCAGGCAGCATGCAGGATTTTCTCTTCTATAATGTACTCGGAAGGGATAATATATATTATGAACAGGCGCCCCTGTTCGGAACCATATTTATAATTTTATTGGCTCTGAACTTTTACAGGAATCGCTTTTGGTGCAAATACCTCTGTCCTTTGGGAGGGATGCTTGGTTTGCTCAGCAAATATTCACCTTTAAAACTGCAGCACAAGGCAAACTGTAATTCATGCGGCAGCTGTTCGGACAAATGTTATGCAGATGCTCTGCCTTTCAAAAAGAACAATTTTAAATCGAGTGAATGTATGCTTTTATTTAACTGCCTCGCCGCCTGTCCTTCAGATTCGCTTTATTACGGATTAAATATAAAACCAGCTGAAATTGATCTGTCTAAACGTGCAACTGCAAAAACCCTGGGAATCGCTTTGTCCGGATTCTTTGTAATAAAAACAGGAAAAAAAGCAGTTGCTAAAACCCCACAGCTGATAAGGCCGCCTGGAAGCGTTCAGGAAAATAAATTTCTTAAAACATGCATAAGATGCGGAGCGTGCATGAAAGTATGTCCGGAGAATTTTCTCGCCCCCTCTCTTTTTGAATCAGGTATCGAAGGTTTATGGACTCCTGTGGGAAATGCCGATTACGGCTATTGTGTTTACAACTGCAATCTGTGCGGCAAAATGTGCCCTACAGGGGCAATTGAAGAATTAAGTGTGGAAGAAAAGAAAAAAACAGTAATAGCAACTGCATTCATAGATGAAAACAGATGTCTTCCCTATGCCTACGGAGTGGACTGTATTGTATGCGAAGAGCACTGTCCCACCTCACCCAAAGCAATATACTTTGACAGAGTCAAAGGCAAAAACTATAAGGGCCGTTCAAGGGAAATAAAGCAACCGAAAATTAATCCCGAGGAATGTATCGGATGCGGAATCTGCCAGTACAAGTGCCCGGTCAAAGACAAACCGGCAATTTATATGACCTCCATCAAAAACGGAGGTGTTATATTATCTTAGCCAACTAAACGCAAACGCATATTTGTTTATTGTATCGTTTCATATGGCAGAGATTTTTCTGCGCCCCCGAGCGGTTTGAAAAAATGTATGCGGCCGCTATCAGTTGTTTAGACTAATAAACCACCCCGCCGCCGGGCAAGATATGTGTAACATCCTATTTATCTATCGATGTTAGACAGTTTTTTGTCACCTCGAGCTCAGCGGAGAGGTCTCTATCTATATGCTCATAATCTCTGTTAATCTCCTTAGTGAAACTTAAGGACATATCTTTTCTTTCAATTTTTCGTATGCCTTACCGGCATCTTCGATACCCCAGCAAAACGGCCTGCCGTCCAGAGAAACATAAGGCAGGGGCAGCCTGCCCTCTACTATATTGTTAACATCCTCCAGATAGTCCAAAACTTCCGGTGTGGAAATATCAATATATTTTATATCATAATCCCTGCAGTCGTTCTTGGTCAAATAAGCATCCAGAGCAACATAAAATTCAAAGTAAGGATCTTCGCTCTTCCCGCAGCCTGCGGGAAAATATGAAGGGCTTCAGCCGGACTCAAAATCGGAACTTGAGCCAAAAATCCTGATTTCCGGTTTATCCATTCTTACACCTCATCTCTTGGGTTACTGTCATCACCAAATTTATATATCGTCGGATAATCGCCGCTGAAACATGCATCACAGAAATCGCCATTTCTTGAGCATTCAAACATCCCCTCCCTGCTCAGGTATGCAAGGGAATCAGCTGTAATATATTTCCTTATCTCCTCCACAGTATGTGTCGAAGCAATCAGTTCCTTTCGGGTGGGTGTATCTATTCCGTAAAAGCAGGGAAATCTTGTGGGAGGAGAACTAATTCTGAAATGTACCTCTAAAGCTCCCGCTTCCCTTAGCATTTTCACAATCTTTCTGCTTGTGGTTCCCCTGACAACGGAATCATCCACAACAATCACTCTTCTTCCCTTTATTATCGATTTAACGGCATTAAGTTTGATTTTTACTCCAAAATGCCTGATGGACTGGGCAGGCTCGATGAATGTTCTGCCAACATAGTGGTTTCTGATAAGCCCGTGCTCATAGGGAATTCCGCTGGCTTCAGAGTATCCAAGTGTTGCCACAACTCCTGAGTCAGGAACGGGCATTACCACATCGGCATCCACAGGCGCTTCCTCGGCAAGTTTTTTCCCCATTTTCTTTCTGACCGAATAAACATCGGTACCGAATAAAAAAGAATCCGGTCTGGCAAAATATATATGTTCAAATATACAAGGTCTTGGCTTCTCTTTTTCAAATGGATAAATACTTCGGATCCCCTCATCATTGATAATCACCATTTCACCGGGTTCAATTTCCCTTATGAACTCAGCTTCAATCAAATCCAGCGCACACGTTTCACTGACCAGAACGTGCCCTGTCCTTATTTTTCCCAAAATAAGCGGACGAAAACCGAACGGGTCCCGGACACCTATCATTGTTCCCTTCGTCATAAACAACAACGAATATGCCCCTTTCAGTTTTGTCAGAGAGGCAATGATAGCGTCAATCAGGTTATCCTTTTTGCTTTTTGCCAAAAGATGTATGATAATTTCACTGTCTGAAGTGGAAGTAAATATTGCCCCGTTTTGCACAAGTTCATTCTTTACTTCATCGGCATTAACAATATTTCCGTTATGTGAAAGAGCAATGGAACCTTTGCTTATATCAGCAACAATGGGTTGGGTATTTTTTATATGGTTTTCTCCGGCCGTGGAATACCTGTTGTGCCCAACAGCCATGTCACCTTTGAGTTTGCTCAGTCTTTCTTCTGAAAAGATATCGGCAACAAGCCCCTGTCCTCTTTCATAGTTTATTTTTTCACCGTCGGATGAAGCAATTCCTGCCCCTTCCTGCCCTCGGTGCTGTAAAGCATAGAGGCACAGATACACAAGATTAGCCGCTTCGCTGTCACCGTATACACCGGCAACTCCACATTCTTCTTTAAACTTATCAAATATCATTGCATTAATTCTCCGAGAGACTCATTAAAAACCTCTGCTGCAGCTTCAACTTTCTCATCGATTACGAGATGACCGTTATGACGGATTGTGAGCAAATCACCGTCTGTCTTACCGAGTTTTTCAAAAAGAATATTATTATTTTCCAGCAAACTTTCAACCCCTTTTAAATGCAAATCGTCCACTTCCAGTAAAACCAAAGGCATATTTTCTCCAAACAATAACTCATCTGTGCGGATATCTCTGTTGATATCTATATTGGCACCAATTCCTTTATTAAAACACATTTCAGCCAGACAAACACACAAGCCGCCGTCGGAAACATCATGGGCGGATAAGATAAGACCCTTTTCTGCTGCTTCTGCTAAAAAATCAATTAATCTCAAACCAAGATTCAGATCAACTTCACCTACACTTCCCTCAAGTTTGTTATGAATCTTATACAGGTATTCACTTGCATCTATCTTAGGGTTAAAATTCCCTGCAACAATAATATTACTGCCTCTTTTATTGAAAAAAGATGGGATTCTTTTATTTATATCGTCCAAAACCCCAACCATCACAACTGTAGGGGTGGGTAAAATTGCTTTTGATTCCGTTTCATTATAGAAACTAACATTTCCGCTTACCACCGGTGTATTCAGTATTTTGCAGGCTTCGCTCATACCATCTGTTGATCTTACAAACTGCCACATTACCCCTTCTTTTTCAGGATTACCGAAATTCAAACAATCGCTGACGGCTTTCGGCCGGGCCCCGGATACCGCTACATTAAGTGCACTTTCTAGTACAGCAGCTTTCCCCCCTTCATAAGGATCCACAAAACAGTATCTTCCGTTACAGTCAGAAGAAACTGCTAACCCCTTTTTGCTCCCCTTTACTCTCAACAGTGCTGAATCTGAACCGGGTAAAAAAACTGTATTTGTCTGAACCATATGATCATACTGCCTGTAAACCCATTTTTTTGATGCAATATTGGGATTAGACAGCATTCTGGCCAGAATTGCAGGGTAGCCTCCCGGATCGTCAATCGAAGCCGGGTCAAAATCCTTTATTTGCCTCTGAGATTCAGGCTCGGTATATTTTCTATCATAAACAGGCGCATCATCCGCCAAAGATTTAGCCGGCAGACTTGCCACTTCCTCGCCGTTCCAGTTCAATCGGACAAAACCATCATCTGTTACTTTACCTATAACTTCGGCATCCAGATCCCATTTATCGAAGATTTTTTTAACTTTATTTTCATACCCTTTTTTCGCAATCAGCAACATCCTCTCCTGAGACTCTGACAGCATTATTTCATAGGGTGTCATGCCTGTTTCTCTCACAGGAACTTTTTCAAGGTCCAGTTCAACACCTGTATCCGATTTGGAAGCCATCTCAAAAGAAGAGCTGCTCAAACCGGCTGCGCCCATATCCTGAATCCCCACTATATAATCCGTCTGCATAAGTTCCAGACAGGCCTCCAGAAGGAGTTTTTCCTTGAAAGGGTCGCCAATTTGCACATTAGGCCTTTTAGATTCACTCTCCTCGCTGAATTCCTCACTTGCCATGGTGGCCCCATGAATACCGTCTTTACCTGTTTTTGCCCCGACATATATAATGGGATTACCCTTACCTTCTGCCTTTGCATAGAAAATTTTATCTCTGTCCACCAGTCCCAAAGCAAAAGCGTTGACAAGGGGGTTTTTTTGATATGTTTCATGAAAATATATTTCACCGCCGACAGTCGGAACACCAAAACAGTTACCGTATCCGGCTATGCCTGAAACTACACCTTCTAACAAATGTACACTCTCGTCATTATTCAAAGGGCCGAATCTCAGTGAATTCATTGCGCACACCGGCCTTGCACCCATTGTAAAGACATCCCTTAGTATTCCGCCCACTCCGGTAGCTGCACCCTGGTATGGCTCTATGTAGGAAGGATGGTTGTGACTTTCCACTTTAAAACAGGCACAAATATCACCGTCCACTTCAATAATACCGGCATTTTCACCGGGACCCTGAACAACCCACTCAGCTTCTGTAGGAAATTTTTTCAGATGTTTTTTGCTGCTTTTGTAACTGCAGTGCTCACTCCACATAGCAGTAATAACACCAAGCTCTATATAATTCGGTTCACGCCCCAATATATCACAGGCATTTTTATACTCATCCTCTTTAAGTCCCATTTCCATGGCAACTTTCAGATTAACGCCGGGATATTTAAATTTTTCGTAGACTCCCATTTATGCACCTTTAAGAAAATTTTTTATCGATTCAAACAGATAATAGCCGTGATTGCCCCCCAACAAAGGCTCACAGCATCTTTCCGGATGCGGCATCATCCCCATTATATTGCCTTTTTTATTTATCACACCGGCAATATTATAAACGGAGCCGTTAGGGTTATCCTCTTCACTGATCCCACCGTCTGCATCGCAGTACCTGAAAACCACCTGCTCATTTTCCAGCAGATCATTCAGCCCCTTTTCATCAATGTAATAATTGCCGTCCATATGAGCAATGGGGATATTCAGTATTTCGCCGTCATTATAATAGGATGTAAACCCTGTTTTAGCATTTTCCACAATCACATTGACATATTCACAGATAAATTTAAGATTTTTATTTCTGATCAAAGCACCCGGCAACAGTCCCGATTCAGTAAGAACCTGAAAACCATTGCATATCCCCAGAACATGACCGCCTTTCTCTGCAAAATCAACTACTGCATCCACTACAGGAGAATGCTTTGCTATAGCTCCGCATCTAAGATAGTCACCATACGAAAATCCGCCGGGTAATACGAGAAGATCAAAGCCTTTTACACTGTCTTCTTTATGCCATATATATTCAGCATCAATCCCGAGTATGCTGTTTAGGGCATAATAACAGTCATGGTCACAATTGGAACCGGGAAAGACAACAACCCCTGCTTTCATATCTTCACCTTTTACTATTTTAATAAATTATTCTGTAGTCTTCTATTATCGGATTGGCCAGAATGGAATGACAGATTTCTTCTATTTTTTTCTCATACCTTTCAATGCCGTCTTCGACTTCCAGCTCGATAACTTTGCCAACCCTGACATCACTGACAAAATCATACCCCTTTCTGTTCAAAGTATTCAGAATAGTCTGACCTTCCGGGTCAAGAACTCCCTCTTTAAATCTCACTTCAACCTTGACTTTCATTTTTCACTCCAACATTTTTTGGGTATATAACACAATAAAAGTGCACAGTCACCACTTTTTTAAGGATGTAAACAACTGGAAAACTGATAAGATACAACGAATTATAGAAAAAACAAGATTAAATAACTTCGCCGCTTACTCTGGATTTGATAAACTGCCAGCCATTCTGAATGTGCTTTGCCATAAGCTCTTCAGCCATCTCGGAATCACGCTTTTTAAATGATTCGATAATCTCTCTATGCTCTTCAATCACCCGCTGAATTCTGCCGGCTTCGGTAAAAGAATAGGCTGTCGCCCTCTTAAACTGTCTCAGCAGGGCTTCGAGAAATTTAGCAAGACGTGTATTTTCGCATTTGGAAATGATAAGGTTATGAAATTCTGAATTTAATTTTATGAGAATCGATACATTTTTTGCATCGGCAAACTTTTCCATTCTTTCGTTCAACTCTTCAAGTTCTGCAATATCTTCATCACTAAGGTGCTCAGCGGCAAGCTTGGCAGCCAAAGACTCCAGCTTTACCTTTAGAATAAATATCTCATCGACATCCTTGTCTGTAACATCTGTAACTACAGCGCCGCGTCTGGGAAAAATCTCAATAAACCCTTCCATTTCAAGAATACGCAAAGCTTCCCTTATTGGCGTTCTGCTTATGCCAAGCAGCTTTGAGAGCCTGGGTTCGGTGAGGCGCTCACCCTGTTTAATCCTTCCTTTAAGGATATAATCCCTTATAGTCCCTGCTATACGCTCACTTAACGGAGTACTGTCGATATTAAGCTCTTTCAATGTTAATACCTCTTTTTAAGTTTTGACCTGAGATACTCCCAGCCGTTCTCAATATGCCATCTTACTGTCTTTTCCGCCAAATCAGGATCTTTTGTAGCAAAAGCCTTAATAATTTCTTCATGTTCTATCCTTGCTTCTTCCGCCCTGTCAGACTTGGAAACAAGTATGGATTTCAGACGCTGAAAGTTTTTATCAAGCCCTTTTAAAATTTCTATAAGCTTATGATTCTTTGATAACACAATAAACATATTATGAAAATCTAAATTATACTTCAGGTACTCTTCGATGATATTTGTTTTACCTGATGAAATCCTGTAAAATTTCTCATTAATACTCTTCAGCTTTTCTATATCTTTTTCGGAAATATTTTCTGTAGTCTGTTTTGCAGCAAGCCCTTCAAGATTAGCCTTAATCGCGTACAAATCATCGATGTCTTTAAGAGTAAGCTCCTTCACTACCGCCCCTTTTCTGGGGACTATCTCCACAAATCCTTCATTCTCAAGCTGTCGTAAGGCTTCACGAATAGGGGTTCTGCTGATACCGAGCATTTCAGCCAGCTTTGGCTCAACGAGGCGCTCGCCGTCTTTGTATGTACCTTTTATGATATCGGATCTCAGCCTGTCCGCAATCCTCTCACGGAGTGGTTTGCTCTCCAGTATATTAGGATTATCCAATATTGCACCCGCCTTACGAAGACCCTTTTTTTGACTTTTCCGAGATAAATGCTCTACAGCAAAACATCCGGAAAACAATTAAAATATCTAATCATTGCATGTATTCTGTATACAGTATTCAATTATACACAACAAATTTCTGACAGTCAAATAAAAATATAACAGCATACAAAATTGTGACAGGTCATTCAGATCGGTTTACAAAAGATAATTTTATTTGCTATAAGTATAAGAGAAGCTGGAATTATTCAAAAGTCAAAGAGATAAGGTGGCAAAATTGGTTAAAAAGGTATCCCTTGCACTGGGCAGCGGCTCGGCAAAAGGATGGGCACATATAGGCATAATAAAAGCACTCAAAGAGCTGGATTATAAAATTGAAGCTGTTTCCGGGACAAGTGCGGGTGCTATAATAGCAGCTTATGAGGCTTTCGGTATTTTAAATGAATTTGAAGATTTTGTTTTAAATCTCGATAAACGCCGTGTACTCAGATATTACGATGTAAACCTTCTGCCCGTAAAAGGGCTCATCAGCGGGAACAGGCTTCTGGAACTTTTTGCTGAAAATTTAAAAAACAAAAAAATTGAAGACACAGTAATTCCACTATACATTTGCGCATCAAGTCTGGAAAGCGGCAAATGCGTAACATTCGAAAAAGGTTCTGTAATAGAAGGAGTAAGAGCTTCCATATCCATACCGGGACTGTTCACTCCTGCAGAAATCAAAGGTATGTATTTTGTAGACGGTGGAATAACAAACCCCGTTCCCGTGGATATTCTTTCTCATAAAAGGCACAGAAAAATTATAGCAGTGGACTTGAACTCACCGCTTCAAGTACCTTACTTTGAAGAATCACCCAATGTTATGAGTACAATTAACAGGTCAATCACAATAATGTCACACCACCTGACATCATATCAGCTGAAAAATTCTGAGGCATGGAAAATACTGAAACCGGATCTCAGGGAATTTGGTCTTTTCGAGTTTTACAGAGGTAAAGAACTTATTGAGGCAGGATACAAATACACTATGAAATGTTTATCTTAATATTCAAGTTTCGCACTTACACTGTTTTCTCGTCTTTGTTCACCCTGTTAAATATCAGCTTCGCTGATTGCCTGTGGCATTTAACAGGGCAGGGAGTGAAAACGACGAAGCAATCTCCATACTTTTCTTATTTTGAGCTTGCCACAACCCTGTTTTCACAGGGTTTCTCAAGGATGCCTATGGCTAGCACCAGTCTTTTAGACTGGTAAATATGTTTAACATTCTATATATTCGCTAAAAGCGAATGCTAGACACAGAGAAGTGCGAAACTTAATTATTTATTTGTTGCAAGTTTTTTGCCGCCGATAAAAACTATAATTGATGAAAAAACAGCCAGAAGACCTCCGATTGTAAAGATAGCGTTAACCCCGGCCATATCATATATGATACCACTTAATACAGAACCGATTATAGCCCCGAGTCCGAAACTCATTTCAGAATACCGGCTTTGTGCTTTGAGACGAACTTTTCCAGGGAGCTTTTGCTGAATAAGCCTTAAGACGGAAAGGTGATAAGCTCCGAAAGCAAATCCGTGAAGCAGATTTACAGTATAAAGAATCAAAAGATTTGCACTGAAGGCAATTACAAAAAGCCTGAAGGCTCCAAGAAACATAGATAAAATCAGAACATTTACAGCTTTATATTTTCTGAAAATACTTCCGGCATAGTACATAACAAATACTTCACATAATATCCCGAATCCCCAGATCGCTCCGGCGTGGAACTGCGAATACCCGGCTTCATCTATTTTAATATTAAAAAAGCTTCCGAAAAATTTAAACGATGCAAAATAAAATATTACGGCAACAAGTATAAAATAAAAGAAAAGGGGAAAAGCTTCTGAGCCTTTTTTTCGGTCGTTTTTGCAAACCCCGTCACTCAATTGAAGAAAAATCAATGGGACTGCAGAAACACAACCCAGCACGGAGGCGGCGATAACAATTGAATCCACACCCCAGATATCAACAATTTTACCCATAATAACTGTGGATGCAATGAAGCCGATAGACCCGAACATTCGCATTTTACCATATTCGATTCCGCTTTTTTTGAAAAATTCCATACTGCAGTGATCAACAGCCGGTAATAAACCTACTCTCAGGGTTGAAAAGACAAACACAATAACCGCAGCTGTAAAAAAGCTCGGGAAAAGGATAAGAAAATACAGAGCGATATTAGCCAAAAGTACACTTAAAGCTGCAAACAAATGAGGCATTGGAGATGCACCAAAAAGCTTCGTCCATTTTGAGGTAAAAACAAATTTGCACAAAGGAACAAGAGCCAGAACTATCCCAATCTGAAGACCGCTGAAGCCGTTCTCTTTAAAAAACAGCGCCAGATAAGGGAGAAAAACGCCCAAAGAGGCGAAGTTCAAAAAATAAAAAAGTGAAAAAAATACCGCCTGAATTCCTGTTTTGCTCGTATTCAACAAACCGTCCTTGTTCAACTGATAATTACGGAATAAATAAGGATAAGCAAAAACTATAATTGTTCAATAATCCCATACTGTAAAGGGAAAAATAAAATTTTAGAGTTTTGTACAAAACCTAAAGCACAACTATAAAAACGTTCAAGATTAGTGAACGTAAGTGTGAATGTGAAAGCAAAACTATCCAGATCTACAACTAAAATTATCTCTATCTTTACTAAGCAGAAACGCAGAAATTGTTAATATATAGATAGAGATTCCTCGATTCCACTTTGCTCCACTCGGAATGACATAAATTGTTGTCTAACATCCGCCTTGTGCGGATAAATAGAATGTAAACATATTTACCAGTCTAAAAGACTGGTGATAGCCGCAGGCATTCTTTCGAACGAAGTGAGAAATCTCTACCATATGAAACGACATAACGAATAAATATGCAACTGTGCTTATCACTTTACTTCACTACTTCCCCACCTTTACCTTTACCTTTACCTTTGCCTTAGCCTTATCTTAACACTTAGCACTTAACGCTTAACACTGTATCATGTGTTACTGTTCAGGAAAACCCAGTTTCCGAAGTATCTTTTCCAACGGGCAGAAGTCCGTAAATCCGGACTGTGTGAGATTAATGCCCACAAAAAGTGTCAAAGCAAACCACCAGGGACTGTGGATAAGCCCCAATATAGCACTGATTGTAACCATAAGTCCCGGTATTATTCTCATCAATTTTTTTACCGTCATTTAAGCCTCCTTTTTTATTTTACCAATTTTCAGCATAAACTTGTAAAACATATAGTACGCCATCGGTATAAGCACAAGGGTCAATACTGTCGATACAAGAGCCCCCATGATAAGTGAAACACCAAGGCCTGCAAATATAGGGTCCGGAAGCATAAACAAAGCTCCCACAACCACTGTAATTGCCGTAAGAAATACCGGCCTCGTCCGGATAGCTCCGGATTCTATCACAGAATCCTTAATCGATTTACCTTTCTTCAGACCGTTCTCGATAAAATCAATTAGCAGTATTGCATTCCTGACCATTATCCCCGCCAGAGCAATGAAACCTATCATACTTGTAGCGGTGAAAAACTCCCCGAAAAGGTAATGTCCGGGAATAATCCCGAGGAGACTCAAAGGTATCGGCAGCATCATAATTATCGGGGTTGCAAAAGAGCGGAACCATGCAACAAGAAGAAAATACATAATTACCAGCACGGCTGCAAATGCCAGTCCCAGGTCTCTGAAAACCTCATATGTAATCTGCCACTCTCCATCCCACTTCATTGAAACTTTATTAATGTTTTCAGGCTGATTGATCCAGTATTGTTCAATCTTGTGTCCGTTATACGAAATTTCGGAAATATCATCTTTCATATCAAGTATCGCATACACAGGACTTTCTTCAACACCAGCCACATCCCCTGTCACATATGTTACCGGCTTCAGATTTTTCTGATAAACAGGTTTTTCTTTTGTCTTGTACTCAAATTTAACAAGTTCATTAAGAGGCACCTGTTTGTTGTTCATGGATGTCAGCATTATATTGCTTAAAACATTCTGGTAAGACTTTTTAGATTCCGGAAGTTTTATAACAATATCAACTTCTTCCCGGTCATTTCCCGTATGGAGTATACCGATTTTACTTCCTTTGACTGCCGCATAAGCAGTTCGGGTTATCATTTCCGTTGAAATACCCGTTAATGCAGCTTTTTCTTTGTCCACCTTCAGATGGAGTTCTTTCATGTCGTCTTCAACATACCAGTCCACGTCCACCACACCTTTGGTGGATTTAAAAACCTCTTTAATTTTCTTCGCAACTTCACGTCTGCTCTCTTTATCAGGCCCGTAAACCTCTGCAACAAGCGTGGACATAACAGGCGGCCCCGGCGGTACTTCGGCTATTTTAATATTAGCATTGTATTTATCGCCTATTTTCTGTATCGGTCCTCTGATAACTTTTGCCAGCGCGTGGCTTTTCAACTCCCTTTTATTCTTAGACACAAAATTAACCTGTATGTCAGCGACATTCTCACCCTTTCTCAGATAATACTGCCTGACAAGACCGTTAAAATTAATAGGGGCAGCTATACCCGAATATATCTGGAAATTTTCAACCTGCTCCACACCTGATAAATAATTGCCTACCTCCATTGCCACGGTATTGGTCCTTTCCAGCGGGGTGCCTTCAGGCATATCTATGATAACCTGCAGTTCATTTTTATTATCAAATGGCAGCATCTTCATGACGACCATCTTAGCCGGCACCATAAGAAAAGCTGCAATAAAGAGGCCTATCATAACAAAGGTAAGTATCAGCTTATAATACCATTTCTCCATAAGAGGACTTAAAATAAAACTGTAAAACTTATAAAGTTTTGTACCCTTTACCCATTCATCTTCACTCAACTCAGCATCTTTGCCTTTTCCCGCCTTGCCGGAAAGAAGCTGCAAAGCAAGCCATGGTGTGATAATCAATGCCACAAGAAGTGAAAAAATCATTGCAAGGGAGGCTCCTATGGGCATCGGTTTCATATAAGGACCCATTAACCCTCCCACAAAAGCCATCGGATAAATGGCAACAATGACGGTGATTGTCGCCAGTATCGTGGGATTTCCGACTTCTCCCACTGCTTTCACTGCTTTTGCAAACAGATTTTTACTTCCCATCCTGAAATGCCGCTCGATATTTTCCACAACAATAATGGCATCATCCACCACGAGACCGGTGACAAAAATCAGAGCAAAAAGTGTTACCCGGTTTAATGTATAGTCAAACATATAATATACGAAAAAAGTCAGGGCAAACGTAACAGGCAATGCTACAAATACAACGAGTCCGGCTCTCCAACCCATTGTCAGTGTCATAACAAGTATCACTGCAGCGATAGCCCCAAGCAGGTGCTCAATAAGCGTCTTTACTTTTTCATAGGCCGTTTCCCCGTAATTACGCGTAACACTCACATGAACATTATCAGGAATTACCGTTCCTTTGAGATCTTCGAGTTTGCTCAGTATATGCTCAGAGACCACAACCGAGTCACTGCCCTTTCTTTTGGCAAGTGTGATTGTCGCGGCTGAATAGACTTTTTCAGTTTTGTCTTCATTGAAACCCATAAAATGATAGTTGTCAGGTATTTCAGCTCCGTATTCTATCTCAGCCACATCCCGGAGATAAACAGGAGAGCCTTTATTAACACCCACAACTATATTTCGTATCTCTTCAGCCGACTGGAAAAAGCTTCCGGCTGACATATAAATAACCTCATTGTTTCTGGTAATATTTCCGGTATTCAGAGAATCATTGGACATTTTCAGGGAACGTATTATCTTGAAAAAATCCACATTATAAGCATCCAGTTTATCCGTATCCGGTTCAATACGAACAACTTTTTCGTATCCTCCTTTGATATCGGTAATAGAAACATCCTCAACACTTTTTAATCTGTGTTCCACCTCACCGGCTATCTGCCTCAGAGAATATCCACCCATCTCTTTTGACCACAAGGTGAGCGTCACCTGAGGGACATCGTTAATGGAGCGTTTTTTTATTATCGGACTTTTTACACCATAGGGCATTCGGTCCATATTGTAATCAATCTTCGTTTTAAGTTTTGTTATACTCTTTTGCTCATCTTCTCCAACTTCAAAGCGAACTGTTACCAGCCCCATATCATCCATTGCCGTCGAATAAACGTACTTCACTCCCGGTATCTCCCACATTATCTGAGACAACGGTTCCGTTACATGTTTTTCAACACTGTCCACATCCGCCCCGGGGTAAGGGACAAAGATATCAACCATAGGCACAACAATTTGAGGTTCTTCCTCTTTGGGAGTATAGATTACAGAAACAATACCTATAAAAAGCGAGGCAATGACAAGCAGCGGGGTGATTTTGGATTTTAGAAATAATTTTGAAACCCTTTCAGCTAACCCCATCTCCAGAGCTTCAAGGTTATCGGAATAATCACAACCTGGTTCGGTATTTTTAGTTTGTTTTCGTTTGTCGTTGTTTTCAGCCATCTATTTCTCCTCCAGCATATCTCCGGATTCGATTAATTCCACATCTGTAAGAACCAATTTTTCTCCCCCATTCAGTCCGCTTAATACTTCGACATTACCGCCTGTTTCCCTGCCAAGTTTCAGAATGCGCATCTTGGCCCGGGCACCTTCCTTTACAATTGCAGCGCTCAGCTGCCCCACCTGCTTCACTGCAGATTTTGGTATAAAGATGCCTTCGTTTTGTCCTTTACTTAGTATTATCTTCACATATGCACCGGCAGGCAGTTTATCATCGGCAGTGGTTTCAATAATAAATTTCCTGGAACCAGGTAATATCTGACGGGATTTATTTTTAATTTTAGCAGTGAAAGATATATTGCCGGACGGGTAATTTATCGTAACATTATCGCCTGTAAAAACATTATTAAACAGACTCTCTCCGATTTCCGCTTCAACGATTTTATCATTGGTGCCGATTTTCAGTACAGCACTTCCGGGAGAAGCAAGGTTGCCATCTTCAGAAAGTTTCTGCAGCACTATTCCGTCAAAAGGTGCTTTTATCTTTTTGTAATCAGTATAAGACCGGGCTTCTGAAAGCACAGCCCTGGATTGTTCAAGCCTTGCTCCGGCCTGTTTCAGTTTCTTTTCGGCCAGATTTACATTTTCAACAGCTATATCATAGGATTCCCTGGCAGATAAGTATTCAGCCTCCACCTGATCATACTCCTGCTGGCTGACACTTTCGCTTTTGATTAGTCTTTTATAACGTTCATATGTCTTTTCAGCCAGATTGAACTGTGCTTCTGCTTTTCTTTTGTTCATCTTCGCCATTCTCAATCCGGACTCAGCCTGTTTCAAACCTATAAGTGCCTCTTTTACCGTACTTTCTGCCCGTTTCACCCTGGCGTTCAGCTCATCACTGCTGATATTGACAAGCACTTCATCTTTACTAAAAGAATCTCCTATATCAACATTTATGCTACGGATATACCCCATAATTTTGGGCATCAGCATCACCGTCTTGTCACTGGTAACAGTTCCTGAAAAAGTGATTTTTGCCTCTCTAACCTCTTTATGCACCACCATTGTATTAACTGTAAACTTATCCGGTTTATCATATGGTGACGCTTCTTTTTCAGTTTTGGCATTTGAACAGGATACGACTGCAACAGCCAAAAACATTAAAAAAATACCCTTCCAGCTTTTCATTTATCTTCCCCCTGAATTATTATTTCAATATACCTGAATTTAGCAGTAATCTGGCTCTGCCGGTTATAAGCTCATACTCCGCCATATACATATTAAGTTCCGCCTGCCTGACGTCCACTTCCCTGTCAAGCAGTGCGGTAATTTTAACCAAACCTTCCCTAAATCTGTTTTGAGTGATGGATAAAGCTTCATAAGCTGCTTCAACTTGCTTTTCAGCAGCCTGAAGTTTTTTTCGGGCGGCTTTTATACTGTAGTATGCATTTTTGACCTGCGATTTTATTTTACGTTTTTTATCCTGCTTTATATTAAGCATATACAGATAATCACTTTTGTTTTCCCTGATCTTGTTGTAATCGGCAAAACCGTTAAAGAGATTGAACGAAACCTTTGCCCCGAACGTTGCTCCTTCAGCTCCCCCGTTCATAAAGTCACTTTCATTCCATTTATAATTGGCAAAAAGTGACACCTCAGGAAGAAAATTAAATTTCGATTTTTTGGTTTCAAGCTCGGCTATGTTAAGCCGCTTATCCAGAGCAAGCAGATCTTCCCTGCTGCTGAGAGCGGTTTGCAGATATTTATTCAGCGATTTGTCCGTTTTGAAAGAGGGGGTTTCCCAAACAATATCAACTCTTTCATCAATCCCAAGCACCTGCTGTAGTCTGCTTTGTGCGACCTCCACCTGTTTCCGTGCTTCACTTATTGCACTTTCGTTTTTAAGCAGATGAGTTTTTGCAACCATCAAATCACTTTTTACAACCATTCCGTTTTCATAAAAATTCTTTGTCATACGGTAATATTTTTTTGTCCTTTCATATGATTTTTTTGTAACTTCCAATGCTTTTTCTGCCAAAGACATGCCGAAAAAAGCTTTGGTATAATTATAGATAACCTTTTGGTGTATTCTCTCAGAAGTCAGCTCCGCAATATCATTCATTCCGGATGCCTGCTTTATCCCGAAATATATTTTCCCTTTCATGAATACCGGTTGAAGAACTTCCACTTTTGTCTCATAATTTTCCACGCTGTCAGGGTTCGCCAGTTCATTACTAAAATAATTCATATCAAATTCACCCTGAGACATCGTTGAAAAAGCAGCTGTTGCAGGCTCATCCGTATTTGTGTAGGTTTCCGAAATATTGATATCAGGCAGATACCCACCTTTAGCCTGATAATATCTGTACTTGGAAGATTTAACTTTTTCCTGATAGGCCTGAATCAGATTATTGTTTTTCAGAACAAGTTCTTTCCCTTTTTGATAGTTAAGCTGAAGTGCAAACGATGTCGTCGCAAATATAACCATGCAAACTGCCAAAAATATCCGCATCATTCTTCCTCCATAAGCAAATCAACAATTTTTGCTATTTTATCATCTACTAAACTATAACATATTTCGTGCCCGTCCCGCACCCCTTCAACAATTCCAAGATTCCTGAGAAGAGCCAGATGCCTGCTTATTGTTGCCTGTGGCAGCTCCAAACCTTCGCAGATTTTTGTTACATTACACTCCTTTTGTGCCAGCCCCATAACAATTCTGAGGCGGACGGGATGTCCGATTGCTTTAAATTTATTCGCATATTTATCCAGCATATCAACCTCCGTCAAATCATATACAAATATACATATATTCGCATATTTGTCAATTGTTATATTTTTTTAATAAAACTGCCTCAGTTAAAGGTATTTGAAGTTGTTAAAGTAGTTGAGTTTTATCCCGGAGCTTATCTTTATATTTGGAGTTGGGTGATGACGGCACACATCTTTCCACCTCACTATCTCACCACTTCACTATTTCACCAATAATATCCTGCTGTTGATATATCTCTTTTAAAAAATAGTTGGGCATCAGTTTAGTAAAAATTTTGACCACTCTTGCCTAAAATGCTACATTGAAAAAATAAAATCTTTGAATAATATATTCTTATAAATTTTACCACCCCTTAATCCCCTTCTAACTCTTAGATAGGAGGGGAGATAAAGCTCCTCCCCTAATTTAGGGGAGGTTGGGTGGGGTACTTATTCAAAGGGCTCGAAATATAAAATTTTAATGAAGGATAGAATTATGAAAAAATACACGTTTGAACCTATAGGTTTTTTTTACACCGATACGGCTGAGGTCCCCCGGCATTGGAGCGTATCAGAAGAAAAGGGCAGAATAGTCCTTGAGGAAAAATATAAAGAAGGGATTACAGATTATTCACCCGGGGATAAAATCATGGCAATTTTCGTTTTCCACAAAAGCCCGGAATTTTCTGCCCGGAACCTCAGGACAAAACCTCCCCACAAAAATGAAGAAAAAGGCGTGTTCAGTATCTGTTCCCCGGTAAGGCCAAACCCGCTGGGAATCTCTGTCCTTAAAATTACAAAAGTTGAAAACAATATAATCTATGTAAAAAACATAGATATGCTGAATGAGACCCCGATTTTAGATATCAAGCCTTTTATACCTGCCGACAAATAGTATTTTTAGTTTTTATTCCTTCGATCCGTAACGGTTTCGCCGCCTATCCCCCAGTTGTCGGTCTCCACTTCATCGATTACTACTACAGTGGTGGCAGGATTTTTTCCAAGAACATCAACAAGCAACTGTGTTGCTCCTTTAATAAGTTCCTTTTTTTGATTCTCTGTTGCCCCGTCTTTTGTGATTTTAATGTTTACAAACGGCATAATTACCTCCTGATTTTTTAAGATATAAAAGAAATATCAATCCGAACAATAAAGCCACGCATGACAACAACAGTGGGTATGTAAAGCTGTTATATACATCAGAGAGAAATCCGGCAACAAAAGGGCCGATAATTTGGCCTACACTGAAAAAAGTGGTAAGTATCGCCACCGCTTGTGTAGATCTTTCAACCCATAATTCTTTGCCAAACGTCACACTCATTGAAACTATACCCATAAATGTCCCGCCAAAGGTTATAGCAGCAATAAATACAGCAATCGTATTCTGAAGACTTACAAACAAAACCAGACCTGCCAGCTGTACTGTATACGCATAGATTAAAGCAAGTGGAAAACCGGTTTTTCCGGAAACATAAAACCAGAAAATAGTTGAGGGAGCAGCAAATATCCCAACCACTATCCAGCCTATATAAGAGACCCCGGATTCTCCCAGATAATTTTGCGCAGCTGCAACCATAAAAGTTCCTATTATAACATAGCCGAAACCCTCCATAAAATAAGCAATGCTCAACAGCCAGAACTCTTTTTTTCTTTTAAACTCACTCGAATTAGTGACCCTGTCGCTTTTTTTACTTATATATTCAGGAGAAGATTTTATCAAGAAGATTGCAAAAATACTGATAATGCCAGCGGTAATACCCGTCATAATCCATGCGCCCTTCCATCCGCCGATCATTCCGAAAACAGGAACTATAACACCGCTGATAGCTATCCCTGTCCCGACTCCGCTGTAATGCCATCCCATGTAACGAACGGCATTTCTCCCAGCCAGATAATCAAACAACATAGCTGTGGATAAAATGAAACCTACGGCACAGGCAAAACCGGCAATAAATCTAAGCAAATGCCACAACAAAGGAGACGAAGTAAACCCCATTGCAACAGAAGATACAGCTATAGCCGCAAGGGATATTACAAATAAAATATAACGCATTTTATTAAAGAAAATAAAAACAAGTGTTCCCAGAAGATATCCTAAATAATTGGTCGAAGCTACTGCACCGGCCAGCGTATCGCTCATACCGGCACCTGCCTGCATATATGGAATAATAGGCGTATAAGCGAATCTGCCGAATCCCAAAAATACTATTAAGCTTGCCATACCGCCCAGAGTGGCAGTCACATTCTCTTTAAAATAATCCGTCATAATTATTTAGTATCAAAATAACCCCTCACAGGCAAGTTTTATAATTTTATAACCTCGTTATTTTATTTGTTTTTCCTGAATATTATGTTAAAATTTTATTATTACAGGAGGATTCATATGCTGAAATTAATCAAGCATTCCCAGGCTGAAAACTATGAGCCCGAAAAAGACTGGAAAAGAACAAGCCTTTGCAACGAAGCAGATATATCAATTGAGCATTTCATAAAACCGCCCAAGCATTCATCGCCCAGGCACAAACATCCAAATGCACAGGTTTTGTATGTGCTTCAGGGAAAACTGTCCGTAGTGGACTCAAACAACAATACTGAATATGTGGAAGAGGGAGACTGTATATATATCCCCGGAGACGAAACCCATATCGTCACAAATGAACTGGATGATATATCGTCAGGACTTGACATATTTGTTCCGGGCAGATCATTCGATTTTTGGCTTAAAAATAAAAAAGGAGGTAACTTATGAGTACTGTAAAAGACATTCTGTCAAAAAAAGTGAGCCAGGTTTATACCGTTTCCCCGGAGAAAACTGTTTTTGAAGCACTAAAGATTATGAGTGATGAAGACATCGGTGCGCTGATAGTTACGGAAGGAGACAACGTTAAAGGAATTTTTTCCGAAAGGGATTATGCGAGAAAAGTTATTCTTAAAGGCAAATCATCAAAAGAGCTCAAAGTTTCCGATATTATGACAACCGACGTCTTATTTGTAACACCCAAAAACACTGTTGAAGAATGCATGGCATTGATGACAGAAAAACGTATCAGACATCTGCCGGTTCTGGAAAACAAAAAACTAACAGGACTTGTATCCATAGGAGATATTGTCAAGCAGGTTATTTCAGATCATAAGTTTACCATAAAAGAGCTGGAAAAATATATTTCCGGAGATATTGCAGGATAAAATCTGAGACCGGCTTTTTATATTTCTATCCCCCAGAAGCTTCTTATACCGAAGCTTATAATAAAAGTCAGTAACGCAACTCCGAGACTTATAGCGCTCATTTCAGTAAAACGTTTGATAAAATTAAAATCTTTGGCAACTGAAACATAAAAGTTAAAAAACGCTATTATCAGAATGGCTATGATAAGCGTAGTAAGCAGAGACAAAAAGGGATTGTGCATCAGCAGATATGGCAAAATCAGCAAAAAAACTGTTAAAATATAAGCTGTACCTGTATAAATAGCAGATTTTACAGCGTATTTTTTGCTGTTTTCAGCAGCAGTTGAAAGATATTCCGAAGCTGCCATGGAAAATGATGCCGCAATGCCTGTAATAAGACCGGTAAGTGCTATAAGACCGGCATTTTGCAACGCAAACGTAAGTCCTGCAAGTGCTCCGGTCAGCTCAACCAGAGCATCATTCAACCCCAGCACAATGGAGCCGACATACTCCAGCCTTTCCTCTTTTATCATATTAAGGAGCGTATGTTCATGCTCATCCTCTTCCTGTTTAATATCAACAGCTTCAGGAAGGGTTTCACCGAGTTTCTCATAAGCTTTTGCAGCTGTTTCCTCCCCTCTTTCCAACAATTTTATTCCAAATGTCAGTCCAAAAATTTTTGTAATCCAGAAATATAAAAAAATCTTAAACCTGTCCGGTTTTACATCTTTGCCGGTAACAGACTTCAAAAATTTGTAGTGCCTCAGTTCATCTTCAGCAATATCTTTTAATAGCCGTTTATTTTGCTCATCTTTCAGTCCGCCGGCTATTTTATGATACAAAAAATACTCGGAGATTTCATTTTTTTGAGCATTTATCAATGAATTTTTTGTTTCCTGATCCAGCTTTATTTTTTCCAAAAACTTCCTCCAACTTTTAGTTTAAAAATATGTTACAGATACCTCTGAATATTATTCTATAATGGAATACTTTAGTCAACAAACTTCTTGTTTGGCTCTCTCCCATTTTTAAAAGCTCTGGCGATAGTGGGATTTTCACGAATGGAGAGATCGATGTCTGAGAAACATACTGCCAGTTGCCGATCATACCCTGTGAATAGATCTTTTAACAGGGTAAATATTTGCTAATAAGTAAAATTATGAGAAGAGGGTATAGGCGGTTACTGGCAGTAGTTACGAGTTCCGATCTCGTATATGAGTGGAAACCCCACTATTGTTCAAAAATGTTGTAAAATTACATAAATACTTAAATTTTGGAGATTTGCTATACTTTCTGTTTATTTTATATCAAAAATTTATTATGTTTAACTAATGCTTACAGATATTTCAATAAACTCCAGACTGTTTAAAGCCACAATACTGTCCCTTTCCCTGCTTACCATAATGGCGGGAGCTGTGGTTTCACCGGCGCTTGCCAATATTGCTCATGCTTTCAGTGAAGAGCCGTACTGGAAAATCAAGCTTGTGCTTACAATGCCAGCACTTTTTATAATTGTTTTCGCGCTGCTTAACGGCAAAATAGCTTTACTTTTCAGCAAAAAAAAAGTCACCCTCGTTGCTCTTATTTTATATATTTTGGGAGGAGCAGGCGGCGGATTGTCAACCAATCTGGAGATGCTCCTTGTTTTTAGAGCCTTGCTGGGAATTTCAGTTGGACTGTTAATGCCCTTGGCAACAGGCCTGATAGCAGATTTCTATTCAGGTGACACCCGTGCCAATTTGATGGGCAAATCCACAGCCACTTCGAATCTCGGTGGAATTATAGGCACCTTAATTTCAGGTTTTCTCGCTGAAATAACCTGGCAGGCGAGTTTTACAGTTTACCTGCTTGCAGTTCCTGTATTCATAATGGCTCTCATTTTTTTAAAAGACCCCGAGGCACCGAAGTCGGTCAACACCACACCGCTTTCACTTTTGAAACGGCCTTTGCTGGTAAGTTGGATGTTTATGGCTTTTCTCACAATGATAATCTTTTATACCGTACCTGTTAATATTGCCATTTATATAGAACAAATGAATTTCGGGGAATCATCACTATCCGGTGTAGCAGTATCTCTCCTGACAGGCGCAGGTTTTGTCGCCGGACTTTCTTTTTCTAAAGCAGCAAAATTTTTCAGCCGTTTTTTCCTTTCCTTCTGTTATTTTATGATTAGCGCAGGATTTCTATTAATAATCTACTCCCCAAACACATTCGTATTACTGACAAGTCTTTTTGTGGTGGGGTTAGGACTTGGTTGGACTGTTCCCAATATTTTCACAGAAGCCGTAAACAGTGTTCCGGACGGCTACGGCGTTGCAGCTATGGGATTTATTACCCCCTCTATATTCCTGGGTCAGTTTTTCAGTCCCATTGCAGTTGATTTCGCATATAAACTGGCCGGATTGAGTAATATAAAAGGACCTTTTATTATCGCATTCGTATTTTCACTGGTAACATTCGTTGCCATTACTTTTTTCAACTCAAAAATACACCGAAAAAGATTATCTTAAAAGCAGGCCTTTTTCGAGGTCTTCTTTTGCCTGTTCTCTTAATTTATAGTGCTGTTTTTTGCCTGTGGCGGTCATAGGTAGTTCTTCAATAATTCTATAGTACCGCGGCCTTTTATATACAGGAATCATAGGATGATTTTTTATGAAAACTTTAAGTTCATCCAATAAAATATTCTCATTTTTCCCCACCACATAAGCGGCAATACTGTTACCGCGTTTTTCATCATAAACACCCACCACAGCACAATCACTAACCAAATCGCATTCGTTAATGGCTTCTTCAATCTGGGTTGGATAGATGTTCTCTCCGCCCACATTTATCATGTCGTCTTTACGACCTCGTATGGATATGTATCTTTTTGAATTCCAAACCGCAAGATCTCCTGTGTAAAACCAGCCTTTATAAAACTTATGTTTCACCTCTTCCGGTTTCTTGAAATAGTCCATTGAAGTTTTAAATGTCTGTATTATAACTTCCCCCACTTCTTCATTATTATTGGCCACTGTATCAGCCGGTTCGGCAAGTTTATCCTCATAGACCTTCACAACTCTTATTGAATCAAAAACACACGACTTTCCAGCTGATCCGGCCATTTCAGGTAAATCTTTCGGCTTAAGCAGCGTATTCCAAAACGTCTCGGAAGTCCCGTATCCATTATATACATTGGGTGTAAATACTTCCTGCATTTTTGTACATAATTTTTTCTCCAGTGGTGCTCCCATGCTTACAACAGCTCTTAAAGAACTCAGGTCATTTTTCTTTTTCTCCTGCTCTTCAAGCATTAATGTAAACATAGTAGGAACACCAATTACAACGGAAACGGAGTATTTCTGGATAATATCGAGTGCTTCTTTCGGCAAAAATCCCTTCATAGCAACCAAAGAAGCCCCCGCATACAATCCGGGGTTAGGTCCACCAATGTGAATTCCTCCCCTGTGAAACCAGGGAGATAAATTTAAAAGGCGGTCTTTGTCACTTAATCCCAAATGCATTATAACATCATGTGCAGTTAAGATTTCATTTATGTTATTTAAAGGTACGCCTTTCGGCAAACCAGTCGTGCCGGAAGTGTACAATCTTGTTACTTCTTCAAATGCACCGGGAGTAAATGTTGTATTTGGTTCTTTTGTAGAAGAATCATTATATAATTTTGAAAAATCTGCTGATTTTATTTTGAAGCTAAACTCCGGTTTATAACGTGAAACTTCCAGAGCTTTTTCACTCTCATCAGCAAAAGCCTCATCATACAAAAACATTTTGGGCCGTGAATCCTCCAGAATTAATGCTGTTTCTCCCGATGCCAGCCTGAAGTTGACCGGACAGTTTACAGCCCCAATTTTTTGACATGCAAGATAGATAAATACAAATTCAGGGCGATTAAGCAGTTGGTAAATCACAACATCTCCAGATGATACTCCTTTGGCTAAAAAAGCGTTTGCAAGCCTGTTTACTGTCTCGTTAAGCTGTGCGTAAGACCAGACTTCTCCACTTTCACCATCGATTAAAGCCGTATAGTCCGGGTATCTTTCAACATTGCGCATGATGTTTTTTATGTAAGCAAAGTTTTCCTCAAAAAAATTTCTGAATCTTTTGACATTATAACTACTCATTGTAACCTCCCATTGCTTTCTCTGAACAGCTCTTTATGATTAAAGAACCGTTAGTGCCTCCAAAACCGAATGAGTTTTTCAAAGCGTAATCGGCATTGATCTTTTTGCAGACACCACGGACATAATCCAGATCACAATCTTTGTCACTATTTTCAAGGTTCATAATAGGAGGAATAATATTTTCTATGAGAGATTTAATGGTAAAAATAGTTTCCACAATTCCTGACGCAGCCCACATATGTCCAACCGCAGACTTGTTAGCCGTTATAGGAATGTTATAAGACTTGTCTTTGAATACCTTCTTTATTCCTTTTGTCTCAATAAAATCATTGCTTGGAGTTGATGTGCCGTGAGCATTAATAAACCCAATATTTTCATAAGATATACTGGCATCATTTAACGCTGACTCCATACATTTTGACACACTTTCAGCATCCGGATTCTGTGCAGTAGGATGATAGGCATCGCATGTGGATCCAAAACCGCAAATTTCAGCATATATTTTTGCGCCCCTTTTAAGTGCATGTTTACGGGATTCCAGGATAAGACTGCCCGCTCCTTCTGAAGGAACAAAACCGCACCTTTGAGCATCGAAAGGTCTGGAAGCTTTCTCAGGTTCTGAATTCCATTTATCTCCAACTGTGGCTCCTAACCTCTCC